>JABWCR010000013.1 GCA_013359125.1 Armatimonadota bacterium
ACCGCCGGGGACATCGAAACTGTTTAGTCTGAACCCTCCGATCCCCCAGCGCCCGCCGGAACGCCAGGCTCCCGCCTGGCACGGTCTTTCGGCTCGCGGAGACGCTCGCCCTCCCGCCTGGCACGGTCTTTCGGCTCGCGGAGACGCTCGCCCTCCCGCCTGGCCTGTCGCGCCGAACGGGATTTTTTCAAAATGTAGCACAATTTTGAGTTCGAAACAAAACCCTCCACACCTGTCGTTTGGTGTGGAGGGTTCGCGAACCTAGAGGTTATACACCGGAATCGAAGTTCTGTCGACTCTTTTTCGCGCAATCGCGCCATACTGGGGCATTTGTGGCATTACGGATTCGCCTACAGCCGCTTGGTCTGTTCGAGGATCGCGCGGAGTTTGAAGATTTCGTCTCGGATGGCGGCGGCTTCCTCAAACTCCAGGGCCTTGGAGGCCTCTTTCATCTCGCGCTCTAATCGCGCGATCACCATGGGCAGGTCTTCGAACGCGATGCGATCGGGGTCGATGCCCTTGTCGTAGGCCGCGCTCTCTTCGGCGACTTTTAGCGAGCGCACGCTGTCGCGCACCTCTTTCTTGATCGTTTCGGGTTCGATTCCGTGCTTGAGGTTGTGCGCTTCTTGGATGGCTCGTCGGCGGTTGGTTTCATCGATGGCGCGCTCCATCGAGCCGGTTATCTTGTCGGCATAGAGCACAACGCGGCCCAGCTTGTTTCGTGCGGCGCGGCCGATCGTTTGGATGAGCGAGGTCTCCGACCGCAGAAAGCCCTCCTTGTCTGCGTCGAGAATTGCGACCAAGGAGACCTCCGGCAAGTCTAAGCCCTCTCGCAGCAGATTGACTCCGACCACAATGTCGCAGTTGCCCAGTCTTAGGTCGCGCAGGATTTCCATGCGCTCCAGCGTGTGCACGGTCGAGTGGAGGTATTGCACCTTCATGCCGGCTTCTCGCAGATAGTCGGTCAAATCTTCGGCCATTTTCTTGGTGAGGGTCGTAACCAAGGCTCGGTCGCCGCGATCGACGGTCTGCTGAATCTCGGCTATCAGGTCGTCGATTTGGCCTTTGGTGGGACGGACTTCGACATTGGGATCGAGCAGGCCGGTCGGGCGGATCACCTGTTCGGCGATGACCGCGCTGTTGTCTCGTTCGAACGGGCCTGGGGTCGCCGAGACAAAAATCACCTGCCCAACGCGATCCAGAAACTCTTCGAACCTCAACGGTCGGTTGTCGAGCGCGGAGGGCAATCGGAAGCCGTACTCGACCAGGGTTGACTTGCGCTGTCGGTCGCCGTTGTACATGGCGCGGAGCTGCGGGATCGTCTGGTGCGATTCGTCGACGAAGATAATCACGTCCTTGGGGAAGTAGTCCATCAGTGTGTAGGGCGGCTCGCCTTCGCTCCGCCCGTCCAGGTAGCGCGAGTAGTTCTCGATGCCGGAGCAGTAGCCCAGTTCGCGCATCATCTCCAAGTCCATATCGGTGCGCTGACGTATGCGCTGGGCTTCGATATGCTTGCCTTGAGAGAGGAAGTATTCCTGCTGACGCTGCGCTTCTTCGTCGATCTTGATCAAGATTTCTTGCAGGCGGTCCCACGGCGTTACATAGTGCGTGGCGGGGAAGATGGTGATGCGATTCGGCTGGTCGAGCGTTTCGCCGGTCAACGGATCGTACAGGCGAATGCGCTCGATCTCGTCGCCAAAGAACTCGACCCTCGTTATGATC
Organism: Armatimonadota bacterium; assembly: GCA_013359125.1. Classification (NCBI taxonomy): domain Bacteria; kingdom Bacillati; phylum Armatimonadota; species Armatimonadota bacterium. Next base: position 1,723 of record JABWCR010000013.1, read on the forward strand.
TCCTCATCGGCGGGCTGAACCTCTAAGACGTCGCCCCGCGCCCGAAACGTGCCGCGTCCCAGCACCATGTCGTTGCGCTTGTAGGTCATGCCGACCAGTTTTCTCATGCAGTCGCGCATGTCCATCGCCGCGCCGACTTCGAAGGTGAGCACGCCCTGCATATATTCGTCTGGCGAACCAAGGCCAAAGATGCACGAAACGCTGGCGACGACCAGTGCGTCTCGCCGCTCTAGCACGGCTTGGGTGGCGGCATGGCGCAGGCGGTCGATCTCGTCGTTGATCGACGAATCTTTCTCGATATAGGTATCGGTCTGCGGCACATAGGCTTCTGGCTGGTAGTAGTCGTAGTAGCTGATAAAATATTGGACAGAGTTGTCTGGAAAGAACGCCCGGAACTCTTGGCAAAGCTGGGCGGCCAGCGTTTTGTTGTGCGCGATGACCAGCGCCGGACGTTGCAAAGCGGCAGCGATGGCAGCCATGGTGAAGGTTTTGCCCGTGCCGGTCGCGCCTTTAAGGGTTTGGAAGCGGTGGCCTTTGGTCAGGCCTTCGGCCAGCAGGTCGATGGCTTGTTGCTGGTCGCCCTTGGGCGAATAGTCAGGGTTCAGTCGAAAACGATCCATTTGGGCGGGCGCGCTTAATCCCCTAGGATTTGGACGACGACTTCTCGCTTTCGGGGCCGGGTGTCAAAATCGATCAGCACGATCTGTTGCCAGGCTCCCAGCGCCAGGTTGCCGTCTACAAAAGGCACGGTGATGGTTGGGCCGATCAACGCCGCGCGCACATGGGAGTGGCCGTTATCGTCGGACCATCGAGCCTCGTGGGCATACTCGGCGTTGCGAGGCGCAATGCGCTCCAAGGCATTCGGCAGGTCGGCTACCAGTCCGGGCTCGTATTCTATGGTCGTCAGCGCGGCGGTCGAGCCGATGACAAAGGCCACGACGACGCCGTTGATCAGCCCCGATTCCAGCACCGACTGCTGGATTTGGGGCGTGATGTCGATGATGTCGTCGTTGCCTTTGGTCTGCAGATCGACTCGGCTAGTGTGAACCATATAACATTAGTTTACCCTTCGAGCATCTCTCGAAGATTTTTGAGGCAAACGCGAACGCACTCCATGGGCGGCAGGGCGTACGATTCCTGTTCGACCACATACCACTGAGTACCGCCCACCGTCTGGCAGAGTTCCAGCACTTCGGCCCAAGGCACGTCGCCTTCGCCCAAGAGCGCTTTGTCGTTGGTGGCGGAATGCTCTTTAAGATGAACCGTTATGGCGCGTCCGGGGTATCGGCGCAGATAGTCGGTTGCGCGGGCGCCTGCCGAGAGCGCGTTGGCCGTGTCGAACTGCATGATCACCTCGGGCTTGGTGTTGGAGAAGAAAATATCCCAAGGCACATGGCCGTCGATCGGGACAAACTCGAAGTTGTGATTGTGGTACCCGACTCGGAAGCCCGCGGCGGTCGCTCGGTCGGAGGCCTCGTTAAAGCGATCGGCCAAGCGCAGCCAATCGGCGGCCGATTGGCGATCGTTTTGGTCGATCCAGGGCACGATCAGGAACTGGCAACCGATGGTTTTGTGAAAGTCGGTCGTTTCGGCAAATCGATCCGCTGTGAGCGAATCGAGCCCAATGTGAGTGCCGCAGCACGACAGGCCGTTATCGTCCAGCATCCGGCGCAGCGTCGGCGCGTCGAAACCGTGATAACCGGCAAACTCGACGCCATCGTAGCCCATGTCGGAGACGGCTTCGAGCACGCCCGGCAGGTCTTTGGCGCAATCCTCGCGCACGGAATAGAGTTGAAGCCCGACAGGAATCTGGGACATGAATCCTCCTTGAGTTAAATCAAGGAGAGTCTACCGGAAAGCGGCTAGTTGGCGATCTGCCATTCGCCCGTGGGCGAGCCGGCGTTTAAGATTCGGTCGGCGGTCTCTTCGTCCATGCTTGCGCCCGGATTTTGGTCGCAGACCAGTGCCTTAAAGTCGGCCCAGGGCAGGCAACGGGCCTATCGATTTCGCATTCGATTTCGCAGGTCTCGCTCCTTCTCGTCCGACCAGTATCCGCAGTCCAGCTCGAAAAAGACCGAAGTATAGGCGCGGCAGTGGCGCGTCTTGATCACATAGACCGGATAGAGTTTGGCCGTTTCGTCCAGGCGTAGCAAAAGGTCGCCGTGAGGCACGAGCGCTGGTTGAAATCTCGCGGCCCAGTTTTCGGATCCCAGAACCGCGATCTCCGCGTCTCGATAGACCTTGGCTCGCACGTGCGGCTGGCTCTCAATGGCGCGCGCCACCTTCTCGGCGACTGCTGGCAAATCCTCGTCGACGAACTGGGTGCGAATGCCGGGATGCGTCATCAAGGGAAAGGCCATATCGGCCGCCACAATCCAGTTTCTGTGCCCCAAAAGTCGCAGATCGATGCCGTAAAGCTTCATATTGACCTCCCTGACGCCTGATACCGCTTAGGCGTCAAGTATAGTATACGGCGTATGCGCGCCACGCTCGTTTCGTTGCGGCCTGCGGAGACCGCCGCAGACCGACCATCTCTCACACCCGAGCTTTTAGCCGCAAGCGGCGCGCGCTACTCTCGCAACAACGAGGGGCTTGAGGCGATCCTCGCCAAGATCGATCCCGAGAACTTGGACAAGTCGGTCGATTCGATCTTTCGCATGATCGATTACGGCCATCAATCGATTGCCGACATGGCGCCGGTGGCGATCTTCATCGATGGAATCTCCCTGATACTGGCCTATAAGCTTTGGGCGCGGTGCCCGACTGCGGGCGGGCAGGAATCGTCCACTCGATATATCCAACTGACGCAAGAGGGCGCGCTCTCTGCCGAGGCGATCGGTCTGCCCGAATCGTTGCGCAATGAACACGAGCGGATGATCGGGGACGCTTTCTCGGCCTATGAGCAAGCGCTGGCTTTTTGGGGATGGCTGGCGGAAGAAAGGCCCGATCTGATTCGTGCTCCAGAAGGCTTGTCGCCCAAGGCGGTCGAACGGATCAAGCGGAATTACGCCTTCGACAGGGCGCGGTACTTTCTGCCGGTCGCCAGCAAGACGAACGTGATGTTGGCGATGTCGGCGCGCGCCTGGGCGCAACTGTGCCAGCGGCTTAACTCGCACTATTTGGCCGAGGCGCGGCAATTGGGCGAGTTGCTAAGAAACGAGCTGGCTTTGGCGACGCCGAGACTGGTGAAACATGCGGGTGAGACGCACTCGTACAAGATGGGCGCTCAATATGAATTGGATTGCTGGGTCAATGAGGCGATCCACTTTGTCCCCGAAAGGATTTGCCGCTCCGAATATGAGACGGACGAGCCGCCGATGGCGATGATGGACGTCTATCCCCCTCACGAAATGCCCAATTACGCGGCGGATTTGGCTCATCACGGCAATCGATACGACTGGGTCGGGCCGGACTTGCGGCGCACGGGCTTGCGGTACGGCTGGTCGGCTGTGGCGTTCGGAGAGATTCGCGATCTCAACCGACATCGAACGGGCGCACGGTACTGTCCGCTTATCCCGCGCGGATTCTATTGGGCGTCGGACCAGATTCCAAAGGGAGTCGATCCGTCGCCGATCCGAAAGTTAGCCGAGACGGGCCGAGAGGCAGCCAAGCGATGCTATGAGCTTTTGCGCGACGGCGAGCACACGTTTGGCTATTGGCCGACCTTGGGCGTACAGTTTTTCTTCGAGCGGCTGACCACGGCGGACAAGTTCGTCTACGAGGCCGAATTGAGGACTGGGGCAGGCGCGCACTTTCGCTACGCCCGCCATTACACCGATGCGCTCAGGCTCTTTTACGAGTGGTTTCCCGAGACCAAAGGTCTGATTCTAGAAGGCTCTGCCGAGCCGGAATAGCCTCTACGCCTCCCAGCTATACGGCTGATCGTTGGTCAGTACCCGCGCTTCCTGGATCACTTTGGTCAGATAGGGCGGCAGACCGAACATCCCAAAGTGAACGAAGGGCGAATAGTATTGCAAGCCCGTAACTCGCCGCGACTCGATCCTTGCCATGATCTCTTCGGGCGTCAGCTTGAGCGGGTCGTGCTTTTTGGACGCGACCACGAAACCCCACGGTAAGAGAAAGCCGGCCACGAACGACCAGTAGCCGTGCACGACAGGGAACACCTCGCCCAGCGTTTTGACGATGCAGCCGAACAGATAGGGATAGAGCGGATCGGCCGCTCCCGCTTGCACAGCCAGCACACCGTCGTCCGTCAGCGACTCGTAGATCGATTGGTAGAACTCCTTGGTAAAGAGAAACTGCGACGGCCCAGCCTCTAACGGGTCGGTCAGGTCGCTGATCACCACATCGTAGGCGTTCTTGTTGTTCGCGATCACCTTCATCGCGTCGTCGTAGATCATGGTCGTGCGCGGATCGACGAACGCGCCCTGATGCCACTCGGGCATGTGTTGGTCGCACAGCTTGACCAGTTCGTCGTCGATGTCCACCATGGTGGCCGATTCGACGCTCTTGTGCCTTAAAACCTCGCGCAGGGTCGCGCCCTCTCCGCCGCCCGCCACCAGTACGCGCTTGGGGTCGGGATGGGTGAACATCGCCGGATGCACCATCGGTTCGTGAAACATAAACTCGTCGAGCTGGGCGGATTGAATCTTGGAGTCCAGAATCAGCGCCTTGCCGTACCCTTCCAGCGTTACGATCCAAACGTCCTGATATTTGGACTTGGTCATGGTGTGAACGTCTAAGATGCGATACTTATATTGAATGGCGTGGGTGTGGGTTTCGCTAAACCAAATGCCCGACGCCGCCTGATGGTCTGCAGCCATGGGTTCCTCCGTGAACGATCAGTCGCCGACCTTGGCCAGCTCTGATTTCAAATGGTTGATATAGTCGATGTTGGTCGGGTCTTGCCCGTTAAGGAAGGCCAGATAGACGCTGACGAAGTCGCCAAAGTAGGTAAGGCTCATCATTCGATCCAACAGGCATCCGCCTGTGGCCGTCAACTCGTGCCAATGTTCCGGTCGTCCGACGCACTCCTTCGTTACCTCGATGCGCTTCGCCATCTTGGCAGATTCGGCGCCGTCGCGGAGAACCATAACGCTCCAGTTGTCCGCCTGTTGCCAGCCCGTAACCCATCCAAGAATCTCGTTGTGGTTCATTTCGGGCAGGGAGTAAGCGAAGGCGTGCATTTTGGCGTTCTCGTTGATCTGGCCCTTCCAGCGGAGCGCCGCAACCGTGGGATAGCCCGCCACGCCGTAGACAATGGGGGTGCGGCCAGCCAGTTTGGTGGCTAGGACCTTCGCCGGATTGTCGTCCAGCGCCTTGTCCGGTCCCCAAGCGTCTCTGCGTTTGCGCAAGCCTTCTAATGCCAACGTCCGGTCTCGCGACAGGTCGGGAAGCAGTTCTAACTTTTCGCAAGCGACCACGAGCGGGAAGAAGAGATAGCCCAGCGCGGCGCGAGGCGGCAACCCTGCGGGTACTGTGATATAGGGAAAACCGTCCGCTTTGGCTCGTTCGGTCAGTTCGCCTCCGCTGGAGAGCACAATTATCTGCGCGCCTGCCTCTTTGGCTTGGCGATAGGCGCTGAGGGTCTCCTCTGTATTGCCTGAGTAGCTGGCGGCAATAACCAGCGTTTCGCGCCCTACGAACTTTGGAATGCGATAGTCGCGATTGACCGCCAAAGGCAGGCTGCCGACGTCCTCGAACAGGCAGCGCAACAGATCGCCGCCGATCGCGCTTCCGCCCATTCCGGTAACAAGCACGGCGTTAGGCTTGACGCTTAGGGCCGGCGCATCCCATGCTTCGCCGATCTGAATAGCCTCGGAGACTTGGGACGGCAAATCGTAAGTCAAGCCCATCATGCCGAACGGGTCGGCGGCCATCCATGCGGCTCGGTCGTCTAAGATTCGGGCGTCGCTCATGCCGCGACGTAAGGCAACAGAGCGAGCTCTCGGGCGCGCTTGATCGCGATGCTCAGCTTTCGCTGACACTTAGAACAAGCGCCCGAGGTGCGTCGAGGCAGGATCTTGCCCCGCTCGGTCATGTACCGTCGAAGCCGCGGCACGTCCTTGTAGTCGACGGGGAGCTTGCTGACGCAGAACTCGCAAACCTTCTTCTTGCGCCGAAAGCGTCGTATTTTTGAGGCGGGCGTTGAGTATCCGCCATCTGATTCTTTCTTATAATCGTCTGCCACTGAAATCCTCCAAAGGGTTACGGTTTGCTGAACGGATCGGAGTCGTCGTCCGGGAAGTCGTCAAAATCGGGCGCGGGCGGAGGCTCGTGCGAGGCTGCGACCGGCGCAGGCTCCTGAGGGGCGGCGCCTTCGGTCGAGGCAACGACGGCTCTCTCCGACACGGGCGCATCCGAAGCGCCTTCTTTCGCTCGATCGAGCAGACGGACATTGTCGGCCTGGATCTCGGTCTTATATCGTTTCTGCCCGTCTTGTCCAACCCAGCTTCGGTTTTGCAGGCGGCCCTCGACCAAAACGAGGCGGCCCTTTTGCGCATAGTTGGCCAGGAATTCGGCCTGTTGCCGCCAAGCCGAACAATCGAAGAAATCGGCAACATCGTCTTTGCTTTGGCGGTTGACGGCGACACTGAACTGGCAGACCGGCACTCCGTCCGGCGTCGAGCGAAGTTCGGGATCGCGGGTCAATCGACCGACCAGTATCACGCGATTGAAGTTCATCTTACTCCTCCGTCTTTTCGGGGGCGGCTTCAGCCTCGGCTTCGGGCTGAGGCTCGGGTTCTGGGGTTGGCTCTGGCTCGACTGCCGTTTCGGTTACGGGCGGCGCTTCCTGTCGTGGAGATGGAATGGGTGGCGCGTCTTCGTCTTGGCGGAAGATTCGAGCGCGGACGACTTCTTCGGTCAGTCCCAGAACGCGATTCAGTTCTACGGGAACATCAGGCGCGCTGTTGAAGCTGACGTAGAGATAGTAGCCTTCGCGCGAGTTGCCGATCTCGTAGGCAAGGCGGCGCTTGTCCCAAATTTTGGCTTCGACGACCGTGCCGCCCGCATCGGAAACGACCTTTTGCGCGCGGTCGAGAATAGCGTTTATCCGCTCTTCCTCAATGGAAGAGGGCACGATGAACATCGCCTCGTAAGGCGCGGAAACTGTTGGCATTGTCCCTCCTATGGACCTGTTTTAGGGCTCCAGTCTCGCTGGAGCAGAAGGGGCGCAAATGCGCCGTGCGGACATTATACCCGCTACTTGCCTCGTCGCCGAGTCCAATCGAACATCTCCATCAGCCCAGCGTGCGATTCTTCGCTCGCCGGCACGATCTGCTCTGGCGGCAGAAGAAATCCGAAGTCTCCCGTATCGCGGAGCTCATAGGATATGCCGATGGCGCGACGGTCCCCATGAATCCAGTCGACCGAGTTGCCGCTGGCGGGATAGATGGTCGTGTAGATCGGGCCAATGGTGTAGGTATAGCCGTAAAGCGCTTCCATCTCGGTCTTCATCCTGCCGACCAACTGCTGATAGGTCGCGTTGTTCGCCGGAAGGCTGCTGGTATAGCCCCAGGGCCACAGGATGAGTTGCGAGTAGCTATGGATGTCCATGTGGGTTGTGAGGTTGGGCAAACTCTGCAAGAATCGACGCAGGTTGGTCGTCTCGATCTCGGAAAAGGCCGATGGGCCGCGATAAGTCTCGGATCCCGTGCTTCCGCTAGAGCCTTGACCGCCCCACTGATAGCCCCAGTTCCGGTTAAGATCGACCCCGACGTTGCTGCCCACGGGCCGTCGGTTCTTGCGCCACATCCGGTTCGTCGTCCACGTATAGACGTTGCCATCCGGATTGACGACCGGGATGATGTAGATCTCGCACTCTCTCACGATCTTGGTCGTGCGGGCGTCGATGCCGTAATCGTTTAATAACCGAGTTGCGGTATAGATGGGCGCCATGGTGGCGATCCATTCGCGCGCGTGCTGGCAGCCTTGAACGACCGATGCCGGGCGGCTGCGATAGCTTCGCTGAAGGCGCACGCCCTCTGTGATCTTGATGCCGTAAACTCGCCGACCTTGATAGGAGTTGCCAATGCTAAAGACCTGCGCAAGGTTCGGATAGGTGCGTTGAAGCCTGTAGAGGTACTCGACGATCTCGTCGTAGGTCTTGTAGGAGCCAAACGGGTTCTCGCCCGCTATTCTTGTTGTCTGGCGCTCGATCGCCGCCCCAACGTCTTCTATCACGACCTCTGCGATAAAGCCGCTCTCGGTCAGCTTCTTCAGTTCGTCCGGCGAGACGCAAACCTCCAAGTAGCCTGGCCCGATGATACAATTGCAGATCGTCGCGACCATCGATTCGAGTCTTTCGACGTCTGCCTCGGTTTTGGCATAAGTTCGAACAATCTTGTAGCCGCTGTAGTCGAAGGGTTGTGCAAAGGCAGACAGACACGCAATGGTCCAAACGGCCAGCAAAAGAGAACGCTTAAGCATTGAGGCCTCCTTGTCGTAGGATATTATATCCCTTTTTTGACCATTGGCGTTGGGTAGAATCCCGGGGTTATGGCTCTCACCCTAGACGAGATGCGCCATGTGGCGCGTTTGGCGCGATTAGAGTTGGACGACGAAAGGCTGTTGCGCCAAATGCAACACATCAACGCGCTGATGAGCCATTTTGAGCGGCTGAACGCGATTTCGACCCAGAATCTGGAAGCCACGTCGCACGCAACCTCTGTGGTCGATGTGCTGAGAGAGGACGAAGCGCGTACGGGACTGACGCGAGAAGAAGCCTTGGAACAGGCGCCCGAATCGCGGGACGGCCTGTTCATCGTGCCAAGGATCGTCGAAGAGGAATGAACAGCGATCTTTTTCGACTGTCTATCCCGGAAGCCCGCGCGCTGCTCGATTCCAGACAGATCTCGGCTGTCGAACTCTGCCAAAGCTGCCTGGACCGAATCCGTTCGATCGACCCCCAGGTAAAGGCGTATTTGTTGGTCAATGCCGAGTCGGCGCTGTCCCAAGCTTCCATTGCCGACGCACGGTTGGCGGCAGGGGAGACCGGCCCTCTATTGGGCATTCCGATCGCCCTCAAAGACAACCTCTGCACGACGGATGCCGATACGACGGCCGGCTCCAAGATTCTCGAAGGCTATCGACCGCCATACGATGCGACCGTGGTTGCTAAACTGCGAGAGGCGGGCGCCGTTTTGATCGGGAAGGCCAACTGCGACGAATTTGCCATGGGGTCGTCTACCGAGAATTCTGGCTTCTTTCCGACCGCAAATCCTTGGGATCTGACCCGCGCTCCCGGCGGATCGTCCGGCGGATCGGCGGCGGCGGCGGCGGCCGATATGGCGCTAGGCGCATTGGGCAGCGACACCGGCGGATCGATCCGCCAGCCTGCGGCGCTGTGCGGCGTGGTCGGCGCAAAACCGACGTATGGCCGCGTCTCGCGCTATGGCCTGATTGCCTACGCATCCTCATTGGATCAGATCGGGCCGTTTGGCAAGACGGTCGAAGATTGCGCGATTCTGACCGAGGCGATCTGTGGCCTAGACGCACATGATTCAACAACGTTCGACGCGCCTCCGCCTAAGATTGTAGATACCTTGCATGAGGGCGCTAAGGGGCTTAGGTTGGGAGCGCCAAAGGAGTTTTTCGGCGAGGGAGTCAACCCGCAGGTCGTCTCCGCTGTGCGCCGCGCAATGGACGTATTGGCCGACGCCGGAGCCGAGATCGAGGAGACCTCGCTGCCCTATGTCGAGTATGGGCTGCCTATCTACTACATCCTTGCACCCGCAGAGGCATCCTCCAATCTAGCTCGATTTGACGGCGTTCGGTACGGCCTGCGCGAGGGCTTCGCCGAAGGGCACATCGGCATGATGCAGCGCACTCGGGCAAAAGGCTTTGGCGAGGAAGTCGTCCAACGCATAATGATCGGCACATACGCGCTCTCCGCGGGCTATTACGATGCCTACTATCTAAAGGCGCAACAGTGCAGGACATTGATCCGTCAGGATTTTGACCGGGCTTTCGAGAAATACGATGCTCTGATCTGTCCGACCAGCCCGACGACCGCGTTTAAGTTAGGAGAGTTTAGCGACGATCCATTGGCGCTGAAGTTGGCCGACGTGCTGACGATTCCGGTCAATTTAGCCGGATTGCCCGGCATCAGCGTGCCGTGCGGATTGGACGAGGCGGGGCTGCCGATCGGGCTTCAGATTATTGGCAAAGCATTCGACGAGGCGACGATGTTTCGCATCGCCGCCTCGTACGAGTCTCGAACCGACTTCAGATCGCTGAGACGGTTGCTTTAGCAGCCGGCGCCGAAGAAGCTCAGAACGATCGCCAAATCGCTATCGTCCACGATTTCGTCCGAATTGAAGTCGGCGGCCAGGTTTGTGCCTGTCAGGCCGAACATGGCAAGCGTGATGGCCAAGTCGGTATCGTCCACGCAACCGTCGCCGTTCGCATCGCCGTTGCGGAAACCGGCGCCGCGAGTTACCCACTTGACCGCGTTGGAAACAAGTTGGGCGTAGTCGCCGTTGGCCATCGAATCGAGTCCGCCGCAAGTCGAGAAGGAGACTGTGCGAGCGCCGGAGGCGTGAGTGAATCCTACGACGCCTCCGCCGGGTTCATCGTCGATCAAGTAGTCCGATGCGTAAAACACTAGAGCGCCAGGGCGCGGGACGAAATACGATTCTGTGCCCGCATAGTTGGTCGCACCGTACGAGAATGGGGAACTGACGCCATCGTCCATAATCGGATTTGGCACCGATCGAGTATACGTTACGGCAAAATCGCCGCGATAGTAACCGTCAATGTCTTGTACGGGAAACAGATCTCCCATCATCTGGAAGTGGCCCGATGCGCTCCACTTCCAGATGATCCACTCCGTAGTAACGATACCGCGACCAGGGAGCGACATAAACTCAATGAGATGTTCCTGACCGGCTTGCGGCATGTCCCCGACTGCCCAGTTGGCATTAGCCTGCATGAAGACCACATCGATGTCGGACAAGTCGGCCGTACCATCGAACAAGTGATAGGCTTGGCCGATCGTTACCGTGTGCCCCCGAGAGGTCAGGGCATTGACGACGGCCGTATCCACGTCCGTGTCTTGCGACGTCATCAAGTAAACTCTTTCGGCAAACGCGAAGCTGGCCAAGAGGCCAGCGAGAGCAACATAAGCAAATTTCTTCATTCAAATCTCCTGTTATATTTGATCTGAGTCTTAGCATCCCAAGCCGAAGTTGCTCAGGACGATCGCTAAGTCGGTGTCATCGACGGTTTCGTCGTTGTTGAAATCGGCCGGCAGTCCCGGTCCCGTCTGGCCAAAGAGCGATAAGGTGATCGCCAGATCGGTGTCGTCCACGCAACCGTCGCCGTTCGCATCGCCGGGCACCGCGGCGTCTCTCTGCATGACCCAGGCAAACGCATTGCAGAATAAACGCGCGAAGTTTTCGTTGGCCAACTGAGTCGGACCGTTCGTGCTGGAAAAGTGCAGCACGCGGCCCCGAGCGGGCAATTGGCGGCCTGTAACGGCCGATCCCGGTTGACCGCCGTCGTCGGTGATGTCCGAATTGTAAAATCGAACGCCGCCGTTGATCGGCGTCAGGTGCGAATCCGTACCGCTGTAGATGTCTAGCAGGCAGTCGAACGATGAGGGCACGCCTTGGTCGAGCGTCGAGTTGGGGGTAACGCGGCTAAACGTCATCAATGTAAACGTTCGCCAGGCGTTGAGTTCCGCTCCAAAGACCTGGTTGAGAATTTGAAGGCTTCCGGCCCCTTCGATATAGTGGACCCATTCTCCCAGCGCCAGACCGTTGCCTGGCGTATCGAGGAACTCCACAAGGGCTTGCTGGCCGTCGGCGGGCATGTCTCCGAACACATGCGAATGCGCCGTCGCAAAATAAACGGCGCGCACTTCTGGCATATACAGCAGCCCGACAAATTCCGAATAGTTGACCCCGACGTACGGCCGATATCCGCAGTTTTGCAATGTCGAGAGCGTCGCGTCGTCCATAGCGTTGTCGCGCGTGGCCATTACATAGATGTTTGGTTTGAGTTCGGTGCCCAAACTGGCCCAAGTAACCGCGTTGGCGACCAACCGAGAAAAGTCGGGGTGGGAGAAGTCGGACGGACCAGCGCAGACGGAGAAAGAGATCGAACGGCCGCCGCCCGGTATCCGCATGCCTACGACGCCGGCGCCAACCTGGTCGCCGAACGGATAATTGGACGAGTAAAAGACGGTCGCGTTGGACTTGGGCACAAAGAACGATTCCGTGCCAGCATAGCTAGAGGGCGCGAACACAAACTGATTCGGCACCCCGGCGTTTATGACGGCGTTGGCCGTCTCGCGCGTGTAGGTGACCGATTCGGTGCCGCGATAAGCGCCGTTGCCCGTGATCGGGAGCACGCGATAGAGCGTGCGCAAGTTTCCCGCCATGAACTTCCAAATGGCCCACTCGGTCGTTAAAAGACCGTGCGCTGGATCGCTCAGCCAATGAACAAGCTGCACCTGCCCCAGCAAAGGCATGTCTCCCCACGTCCAGTTCGCGCTGGCTTGAAAATAAACGACGTCGATGTTCGACAAGTCGACGCTGCCGTCAAAGTTGGGGTAAGAGACCCCAAGCGTTACATTGTGGCCATGGTCGGTCAGCGCGTCTACAACGGCAGAGTCGGTTTGAATGTGGTCGCTCGACATGACGTAGACTCTTGCTGGCCATGCGTGCGCGCACAGCATCACAAAAATCAAGATCAATGAGAGCCTCTTCATAATTCTGTCTCTCTTCTTAGGGTTTGTCCAAATCGAACACATTATAACGCGATTTTTGCGAATCGGTCAGGATCACGGCAAAAACTTTGGATCGGTGGCGCTTTGCTCGGCGATTCGCTCCTTAGGTTTGGATTGACGGATGTGGGCCTGTATAACGGCTTTGATGGCGGGACGGTCGACTGGAATGTGAACGGCGTCTTCAACAAAGGCCGAAAGGTAGATCGCATTGATCAGCTCGACCGCCGCCAGACCTTCGTGTCCGGGAGCGATCAGGGGCTCGTGCCCCATGCAAAAACGCGCAAAATTACGGATGACGGCCGCATGATGCCGAGGTTCCGCAGGATCGGGCATTTCGATCGGAATATCTCGCCATTCAGGGCTGTCCCACATGCCGCGAGCCTGCCGGGTGAACTCTGCAAGGTTGTCCTTGAGCGACCAGAACCGAATCGCCTCGCCCCTAATCAGCAACTTGCCCCTGTCGCCCGCTAACTCAATGGTCGTCTCGGGAGGCGCCTCGCCGGTCGTTGCGTAAAGATAGCCGTGCGCGCCGTTCGCATACTCCATCGTCGCCCAGGCCTCGTCCTCCGTCTCCATGTCGTGAAAGCGCGTTCGAGTTTCGGCCCTCAGTTTCACAGGAAGCCCGGTCAATTCCACTAAGAAGTCGAGATAGTGGGGCGCCTGGTTGATCAGCACGCCGCCCCCTTCGCCCGCCCAGGTTGCGCGCCAGCCGCCCGAATCGTAATAGGCCTGATTCCGATACCAAGCCGTAACCAGAGAGGCGCGGCGCAGCTCGCCAATCTCCTTAGAGAGTTCGACCGCTTTTCTGAAGTAAGGCTCCGTGCGCGTCTGATACATAACGGCAAAGGGGAGATTGCCCGCCGCTTCGATCATCGCATCGGCGTCGCCTACGGTTACGGACAATGGCTTTTCGACCAGGGCGCCGAGTCCCGCACTGAACGCCGCAATCGCTATCGGAGCATGATCATGATGAGGCGTGGCGATGAGGACCGCTTGCGCCAAGCTCGACGCGATGGCTTGATCGGAGTCTGTAAACGCGGGAACGCCCAACTCCCCAGCGATCGCGCTCGCCTTTTCGGGCCGTCGGTCGCAAACAAAGACCAGCTCTGTTTCTGGCAGCGCCGCTATAGATTTGCAATGCGCCGAACCCATTGCGCCTGCGCCGATTACGCCGATCTTGACCATAGGCGTCAGATTCTGCGCTTAGCCGGGCTGTCCTGGCGAGGCGCGCCAGCACGCCGCCTCGCGCGCGCCCACCTGCCAGGCGTTCAATAGAGGCTCTTCGATCTCGCATCGATCAATCGCCAAGGAGCATCGGCTTCGGTAGCGACAACCCTGGGGAAGCGAAAACGGATCGGGCGTTTCTCCCGGCGGAATGGGCGGCAGCTTCCCAGTCGGTTTGGGCGGCAGCACGCTGGCCAACAGCATCTTCGTATAGGGATGGCTGGGCGCCTTCAACACCTCGCTGGCTGGGCCGATCTCGACGATGCGACCCATGTACATGACGGCGATCCGCTGGGCAAGCGTCGTTACGACCGAAATATCGTGGGTGATGAGCAGGATGGCCAAGTTGCGCTCCGCTTGTAGGTCGGCCAACAGATTGAGCGCCTGCGCGCGCACGGAAACGTCCAGAGAGGCGGTCGGCTCGTCCATAATCAGCAATTCGGGATCGGTGGACAGGGCGCGCGCAATGGCCGCTCGTTGCCGTTGACCGCCGGACAGTTCTTGAGGAAATCGGAGCGCGAGGGTCGATTCTAGTCCAACTCTACTCATCAGCGACTTTCAGCGGCTCGGCAATGATGTCGCCCACTTTCCAGAGCGGGTCCATCGAGGCCATGGGGTCCTGAAACACCATCTGCCGCTTGCGCGCAATCTCTCTCCTTTGCGCTTTGCTTGCTTTAGCCCAGTCGGCGCCTCGATAGAGGATTTGGCCGCTTGCAGGGGGCAATATTCCAGCCGCGGCGCGTCCTACGGTCGTCTTGCCGCAGCCCGATTCGCCTACCAGGCCCAAACACTCGCCCGCATGGATCGTAAGGGAAACATCATCGACCGCTCGAAGCTGACGACGGCCGACTTCGAACACGACAGAGAGATTCTTGATCTCTAACAGCGGCTGTTCAGACATCGAAGGTCATGCCGTCAAAAGCAACTTCGACCCCGTGAGGATTGAGCGCGGCTTCCAGTTCATCGTGCAGCGCGCCGCCATTGTGCGAAAAGTGGGTCGCCACAAACCGTGAGTCCTGTGCGATCGCGCCGCAATCCAGCAGGTTTTGCCTTTGCGCGACAAGCTGCTTGGCGCTGAGGTGGCCATCGTAATCGCTATGCACCAGAGCCGCCGTACAATCCATGGCGACGGCCCGAATCTGGCGTCCAGCCAAAAACTCCATCGTCTCATCGCGATAGAATCCGGTATCGCAGGCGTAGAGGAACGACGCGCCGTCTTGTTCGACAATCAGATTCAGGCACGTCTCTCCGTCGCCCGCCGTATGCCGAGCACGGATAGGCGTGATCGTGTATTCGCCCGCGACTGCGCTCTCCTCGGGCGAGATCAAGTTCACGGTGAAGCCCAAGTCCAGATAGTTGCGAACGCTTTCGACCTTGGCTTTGATGTGCGCGTTGCCAAACAGTCGGAGGTTCTTCGACATCGAATCGGGCGCAAAGCCCGGCATCAAGTACTGCAGTTCGTGCTCGGCCAAGTGATCGTGATGCGAGTGGGAAAAAAACAGCCATCGCCATTCCGTCGGGTTCAGACGGTCTCGGTGAATGTGATAGAGCGTGTCCGGTCCAAAGTCCAGTTTCAGACTGCTGTCGATCAGTACGCCAGAGCGGGATCGGATCTCCTTGCCGCCTCGCTCGCGGGCCGTGCCGCAGATTCTGCAATCGCAGCCCAGGGCAGGGATGCCCTCTGCGGCCGACGTGCCCAAAATTCTGATTCGCATAACGCAGAGGCGATTATACCCAGGCTCAACTCGACGAGGCGTGCCGCTCTATCCGGCGGTCCGGCACAATCCAGACAAGCGCGACGAATACATAGATCGCTATGGCGGCGCGATGCTCCCAAAAGGCGATCGCAATGGCTGCCGAGTAAAGCACGATGGAACCCTTGCCCTTAAGATCGCCTTGAATCGCTTTTGCCAAAGGCGAATCGTCGCCTTGACTGCGGATGATGGCGCTCTGCAGAATCCAATAGGCGATCGCCGCTAATAGCAGCACAACTCCATACGCCGCCGTAGGGACCGCCGCGAAGTTGTTTTCGCCCATCCAACCGGTAACAAAAGGCACCAGCGAAAGCCAAAAGAGCAGATGAAGATTGGCCCAAAGAATGCCGCCCGAGGTCGTCCGCGTCATGTGCAGCATGTGATGGTGGTTGTTCCAATAGATGGCCAAATAGACGAAGCTCATCGCATAGCTGAGAAACACGGGGACGATGGGTTTGAGCGCGCTCCACTCGGCAGAATGCGGCACCTTCATCTCCAGCACCATGATGGTGATGATGATGGCCAGCACTCCGTCGCTGAACGCCTCCAAACGACCCTTGCTCAAAGTGGATGCGCGGCCCATCTTTTCGATGGGCCGCGAGTTGAGATCAGCAGCCTTCGCCGAACGCGGCCAGAACTTCGGCCAGGTCGATGTCGTCCACCACGCCGTCGTTGTTCATATCCGCCAGCGAGCAGTTGCTGCCAAAGTCGCTAAGAGCAATCGCCAGATCCGTGTCGTTTACGCAACCGTCGCCGTTGACGTCGCCTCGCCCGCGAGGGCCGAGCGCCGGAGCCCACGTCGCCGCGCTAAACGTGCCGCTGCCTGTGAACGGCGAAGGCAGTGTGCCGACTTGAGTTCCCGAAGGAATGTCGTACACATAGAAGTTGGCCTGCGTGCCCATCGGACCGTCGCTGACATAGTAGGCATTATTGCCGTGAACGGCCAGGCCGTCGATGTCGGTCTCCGTGCCCGGATAGCCCGAGATAAACGTCGTCGTCGTACCGATATAGTCCACTTCGTACAGCCCGCGGACGTTGCCGGTAGGCGCCGTATCGCTCAGGCAGTAAAGCTTATCGTTCGCGTATTCCACGCCGCCCATATCGAAGGTGGTCGGATAGGCCCACAGCAGCGTGCCCACGCCCGTCGTGACATCGATCTCGTAAACAGCTTCGGTCGCGATGTTGCGCGTGCCCATCAGCTTGCCCGTATTGGGGTTAAAGCCCAGGCCGACATAGTTGACGGTGCCTGCGTTATAAGTGAGCGTCGTCTGGGTAAAAGTGGGGTTGCCGCATCGAATGCTGGCCATAGAATAGGCATAGAGCTGGCCGCCGTTGTTAAGGTAAAGAATGTGGTTGACGTTGTCGGCGGCCATGCCCCAAGGCTTGTTGGCGTTCGCGCTGCCAGTGATGATGGGCGAGGCGATGCCGGTATTGACATCGATCACGTAGATCGGCGCGACGCCAGATTGGTCGTTGCCGACGATCAGCTGAGCGCTGGCGCCCAGTCCGACAGCGGCGAGAGCGGCGATAAGGATCCCTTTCATATTCAGAATACCTCCAGAGTATCTAACCCAGATTATACACTGGGTTTTGATGGGGGGAGACTGGTTCCTACAACCCCGTAACCGGCGTCAGGCCCCCCGCCGCGCCCGAGCCGGCCGTAGGCGTGCCCGCCCCGCCCGAATCTGTCGATCCCTGTCCCCCGGTCTGCCCGCTGGTCTGCGTCTCCGCCGTCTGTTCCTTCTTGCATCCGGCCAGCGATACGACCAGCGCCGCCGCCGCCAACCCCGTCCAAAACGCCCTCAGTCGTCTCATTATTTCCCTTATTCGCCGCCGCCAAGCAAGATTCCTGCCTTGGCGACTGTGCCAAACTATAAAGCACCCACAAATGCCCGTCGCGACAAACGAAGCCAAAGCCCGAATCCGCATCAACAAGCTGCTCGAAGAAGCCGGTTGGCGGTTCTTTGACGACAATGGCGAGCAAGCCAACGTCTGCTTAGAACTCAACGTCCGCCTCAAGCCCTCCGACCTTGATGCGCTGGGAGATGACTTCAAGAGCGGAAAGGCCGATTTTCTGCTCCTCGACTCGAAAGGCTTCCCACTGATCGTGCTCGAAGCAAAGTCCGAGAATAAAGACCCTCTCTCGGGCAAGGAGCAGGCTAGAAAGTACGCCCGATCGCTCAACTGTCGGTTTGTGATCCTCTCCAACGGAAACCTTCACTACTTCTGGGACCTGGATCGAGGCAATCCGCACATCATCACCGCCTATCCTTCTCCCGACTCCGTCACAAGTTACCAAAAGATCGCCCCAAACCCAAACGCGCTCGTCCAAAAAGAGGTGCGGGAAGACTACACCGTCCTTACACAAAAACCAAACTACCAAGCAGAAGCCGGCTGGAAGAACGAAGCCGAGCGCCCCGAGTACATCAAGACGAATAAACTGCGATTCCTACGACCGTACCAGCTCCAAGCCATTCGCCAGCTTCAGGCCGCGGTTAAAGAAGGCAAAGACCGATTCCTTTTCGAGATGGCAACGGGCACCGGCAAAACGCTCACAGCCGCAGCGGTCGTCAAACTGTTTCTGAGCACTGGCAATGCGCGCCGGGTTCTCTTCCTGGTCGATAGGCTCGAATTAGAGGATCAAGCCAAAAAGGCGTTCACCGAGCTACTGTCCGCCGACTTTCAAACCGTCATATACAAGGAAAACCGGGACGACTGGCGCCGCGCAGAGATCGTAGTAACCACCGTTCAGTCGTTGCTTTTCAACAACAAATATCGACGACTCTTCTCGCCGACCGATTTTGATCTCGTCATCTCGGACGAAGCGCACCGCTCCATCGGGGGCAATGCCAGAGCCGTCTTCGACTACTTCGTCGGCTACAAGCTCGGCCTGACGGCCACGCCAAAGGATTATCTCCGAAGAATCGAAACCAGCGAGAGCATTGTTCGAGACCCCCGAGAAGTCGAAAGGCGACTCCTGCTCGATACCTACAAGACGTTCGGATGCGAGAGCGGACAGCCCACTTTTCGATACTCGCTTCTGGACGGCGTCAAGGACGGCTACCTGATCAACCCGACCGTTGTCGACGCGCGCACCGAAATCACAACCGCGCTCCTGTCTGAAGAAGGCTTCATCGTCCCTGTCTCGGACGACACTGGAGACAATCCTGAAGAATCGTACAAACAGCGAGAGTTCGAAAAACGGTTCTTCTCCGACGCCACCAATCAACTCTTTTGTAAAATGTTCTTAGAGCACGCGCTAAAAGACCCCGTCAGCGGAGAGATCGGCAAGTCGATTATCTTCGCCGTTAGCCAGCTCCATGCCGGCAAACTGGCTCAAATCTTAAACGAAATGGCGCACAAGATGTTCCCCGGCAAATATCAATCCGACTTTGCCGTCCAGGTAACGTCCTCGGTCGCCGACGCCCAGCAATTTGCCGTCAACTTTGCCAACAACAATCTGAGCGGCTCCGCCAACTTCATTCCATCCTATCGAACCAGCAAAGCGCGCGTTTGCGTTACGGTCGGCATGATGACGACCGGATACGACTGCACCGACATCCTCAATCTCGGTCTGTTTCGCCCCATCTTCTCGCCGACGGACTTCATACAGATCAAAGGCCGAGGCACTCGCAGACACCGCTTCACCGATCAACTCTTCGACGAAAGCCTGAAAGCAGACGTCTCGCAGCCCGAAAAAACCGCCTTCAAACTGTTCGACTTCTTCGCCAGCTGCGAGTACTTCGAAACCGAGTTCAACTACGACGAAGTCATCGCGCTCCCAAGCCGATCGATAGCGAAAAAGCCCAACAATAGCCCGCCGATCGTGGTCGATGGAACCTACGAGCACCTCGGCGCCGACATCATGAAGTCCATCAAAGAACAAACCATCGGCTACGAAGGCATGAAGATCGACCGCATGTTCTTTGAAAAGTTCGAGGACGCGGTGAAAGAAAACCCCGAGATCGTCCAAGCGGTCGAAGCAGGGCAGTGGGACCGCGTCGTCGATTACGTCAATCGCGAACTCTTCGACAAACCCGAGGACTACTACACCCTCGACAAACTGCGCAAGGCCGCCGCCGTCGACCGGCGCATTACCCTTCGCGAAATCCTCGAAAAAATCTTTGGCCTCATCCCCCGCTTCAAATCTAAGGACGAACTCCTCGAAGAAGAGTTCGCCAAGTTCGTGGCCGAAAATCTGCCCGAACCGCCCTCGGCCATCCCCGCCATCAAGCACTACTTTAAGGCCTACGCCACCAGCGGACGAGTGCGCGACAGCATCGACCAAGGACACTTTACAGACCTCGCCACCAATCCCGAGTTCTCGACTAAAGACCTCAAAGCCGTGCCCGAAAAGTTTCGCAAAATAGTGCCGGAGTATATCAAGGACTACGTCTCGCTCAACCAGTTCGCGCCCTAAAGGAGAACCATGCTCGATTCAGCCACCAAACGACGCATCGATACCGCCAGAGACACCCTGGTCGGCAAAGTGCCCGACCCCAAATCGCAGGTCGAACAGATCACCATCGCGCTCATCTACAAGTTCATGGACGACATGGACGCCCAGGCCGAAGAGCTGGGCGGCAAGCGCAAATTCTTTGCCGGCGATTTCGAGCGCTACGGCTGGGCCAAACTGATGCGCTCGGGGCTGGGCGGCCACGAGACCCTCAACCTCTATGCCGAGGCCATCGCCAAGATGCCCGAAAACCCGGGCATCCCACCCCTCTTCCGCGACATCTTCAAAAACGCCTACCTCCCCTATCGCGATCCAGAAACCCTGCGCGGCTTTCTCAAAATCATCGACGAGTTCGAGTACGACCACTCCGAGCGCTTGGGCGACGCGTTCGAATATCTGCTCTCCGTCCTCGGCTCGCAAGGCGACGCCGGGCAGTTCCGCACCCCGCGCCACATCATCGACTTCATCGTCGCCATCGTCGATCCCAAAAAGCACGAAA
The DNA here is from genome assembly GCA_013359125.1 of Armatimonadota bacterium. NCBI lineage: Bacteria > Bacillati > Armatimonadota > Armatimonadota bacterium. The sequence goes on from JABWCR010000013.1 coordinate 22,350, forward strand.
CCGTGCTCGACCCCGCCTGCGGCACCGCCGGGTTCCTCATCTCCGCCTACAAGCACATCCTGAAGAACAATTCCAAATTACTAACTACAAATGACGAATTAAAATCCGTAACTCCTAATTCGCAATTCGTAATTAATCTCACCCCCGACGAGCGCAAAAAACTCGCCGACAACTTCCGCGGCTACGACATCTCCCCCGACATGGTCCGCCTGTCCCTCGTGAACATGTACCTGCACGGCTTCACCGACCCGCACGTCTTCGAGTACGACACGCTCACCAGCCAGGACCGCTGGAACGAGATGGCCGATGTCATCCTCGCCAACCCGCCGTTCATGAGCCCCAAGGGCGGCATCAAGCCGCACAACCGCTTCTCCGTCCCCTGCAAGCGCTGCGAAGTGCTCTTCGTGGACTACATGGCCGAGCACCTCACCCCCGGCGGCCGTGCGGGCATCATCGTCCACGAGGGGATCATCTTCCGAAGCCAGACGGCGTACAAAGCCTTGCGGAAGATGCTCGTTGAGCAATACCTGGTGGCCGTCATCTCCCTGCCCGCCGGCGTGTTCAATCCCTACGCCGGCGTGAAGACCTCCATCCTCATCCTCGACAAGTCGCTGGCCAAACAGTCCGACACCGTCGGCTTCTTCAAGGTGGAAAACGACGGCTTCAACCTCGGCGCCCAGCGCCGACCCATCGACAAGAACGACCTGCCGCAGGTGCTGGCGGAGATCAACGAATACCTGCGGCGACTGCGGGCGCAGGAATCGGTCTTACCCCCTCTCCCCCTGGGAGAGGGCCGGGGTGAGGGTTCTTTCACGCCGACGCGCGGGCTGATCGTCGCGAAGGAGAAGATCGCGGCAAATGGGGATTACAACCTGAGCGGTGAACGTTACCGAGGCAACGTTGCCCGCGCGTCCGTCTTTCCTTACGTCACGTTGGAAGCGGTCGCGGATATCGACTGGGGGAATACCGATTTGACCAAGGACGCGTATGTCGCGGATGGACGATATTTAGCGGTGTCAGCTGCCGGAGGCGACGGGAGGATTGGCCACGCCGAGCATCGTCTGGGGACCCTTGTACTATCTGCGATCGGCGCAAACTGTGGTCGAATGTTCTTTCCAGAGGAAGACTTCACGGCCATCAAGAACACGATCACGATCACCTCGCGACCGGGAGTCATCGAACCGCTTTACCTGTATCACCTTCTCTCGATGTCGTCTCTTCCGAAACGGGGCGGAGGCCAGCCCTTCATCTCGAAAGGCGACGTACTGGCATTCGAAATCCCCCTTCCGCCGTTGGAGGTGCAGAAGGAGATCGTGGCGGAGATCGAGGCCTACCAGAAGGTGATCGACGGCGCCCGCGCCGTCCTCGACCACTACCGCCCCCACATCCCCATCAACCCCGACTGGCCGATGGTGGAGTTAGGGGAACTCTGCGAACTCGCGCGAGGTGTCACGTACTCGAAAGGGGATGAAGTCAACGACAACGGCCACAAGATTCTGCGCGCAAACAACATCAACAACGCGCACAACACGCTTGATCTCTCGGATATCAAACTGATCTCGCCCACCCTCTCGCTGTCCGAGGACAAGCGACTGCGGCGTGGTGACATCTTCATCTGTTTGGCGAGCGGCAGCAAGGACCACATCGGTAAGGTGGCCTACATCGATGCGGACACAGACTTCTACTTCGGCGGATTTATGGGTGCGGTGCGTGCGAACTCCGAGCGAGTGTTGCCGCGATTTCTCTTCCACAGCTTGACCGCCGACCGATTCAATTCCTTCTTGCGCCTTCGGATCGCTGGCGCCAACATCAACAACTTGAACGGGAAGATACTTGGGCAATACGCCATCCCCCTCCCGCCCCTGTCCGAGCAGGAGAAGATCGTGTCGGAGATCGAAGCCGAGCAGCGGCTGGTGGAGGGGAACCGGCAGCTCATCGAGCGGATGGAGCAAAAGATCGCCGCCACCCTCGCCCGCATCTGGGGGGAGGGAATTACGAATTAAGAATTAATAATTAAGAATTGATGAGGGGTGGGCTGATGGCGGAGAATGTTGTTCAGGTTAAGAGCTTTGCGTTTGCGGCGCGCATTGTTCGGCTGTGTCAGTTCTTGGCGAACGAGAAACGCGAGTACGTTTTATCCAAGCAACTTCTCCGATGTGGATCAAGCGTCGGGGCGAACGTTGAAGAGGCGATAGGCGGACAATCCCGCCCGGATTTTCTCTCGAAGCTTTCCATCGCCTACAAGGAGGCGCGAGAAGCCCTGTACTGGCTCCGTCTCCTAAAAGAGACCGACTATCTGACCGAACCCCAATTCGATAGCATCTATGCCGATGGCGAAGAACTTTGCCGCATCATCACCGCAATCAAAAAGACAACCGCCGCCAATTCGTAATTCCTAATTGCCAATTCCGCCGCCCTCGCGCTCCTCTTTTGTAGCGCCCCGCCTTTGGAGTTAGGCTGGGATCGGGCTTCGAGGTCGTTAGAGACCTTATCTATTGTGGTTTTGGCCAAAAAGCGTGGCAAAATTACCACATGAACACCATGAAGCGGCTGGTTATAGGATTGATGGCCACCTGGTCTCTTTGTAGCGGTTTTGCGTGGGGCCAGTTGAAACTGGTCGATGGCACATGGGCTAATGCGAAGACAAAGCCTTCTCAGCCCGAGATCAAAGTTGAGTTAAAAGCCGGTTCGTCCGACAATTTCACCGTCAGAGGCGCCATTCGCACATTCAATTCGCAGGGTGCCTTCAAGGAACTCATTATGTTCAGCGGAACATTGTACAAAACGGGAATCCTGAGGGCGCGGGTTGATTCGCCGGCTAAGCACGCCTCGACTTGGACGGTGAACGGCACGTTCGATAAGGCGACGGGTCAAATCAAGTTGGCGATCCGCTACCCGCAGCGCTACGATGGCGGAACGCGGAGCGGTTATTACATCAGCAACTACACGCTGACCAATGCCAGCATGAAGCCCGAGAAGGAAGTCTATTGGGTGCTGAAGGCTGGTTCGCCGCGCATGTCTGACGACTACACGAAGAATCCCACTCCGCTCTTTACCATCTCCGGTACGAGCATGATCTATCCAAGCTACTCGTACAAGGATGGCAAACCGGTGCGCCAGGTCCTTACGTTCTCAGATTGCAAGACGGCCTATAAAGAGGGCGAGATGGCGATCTTTTGGGTCGATGCCTCCGGCACAGATAAGGACGCGATGCCGCCCGTGCCGATTGCCATGTACTTTGGCTTCACGCCAGGCATCCATCGCATCTTCTCCGGCTCCGACAAGTCGGAATACAATCTCAAGGTCAACTTTCGCAGCGAAACGACCATCCCATTCAAACCGAGCAGCGAAAAGGACGCGTGGATATTGGTCGGCGCTCCGGGCCAGGGCGGGTTAATCTACGAGTATGAGCGCGAGGAACGGATCAAGAAACCGGAGAAGGCTAAGTAGCCTGACAAGAATCCCGACGCCTGCTAAATCGTCTTGAACAAGAGTGGGCTGTCTGTGCGCCTCATGCTATAATGCTCGAATGAGCGCAACAACTCTGCTTGACCCTCGCGGCGGCCTTGGCACATGGACCACTTACATGCTGAAAAACTATGTATCAGACATTCCGGCGATTCCGGAAGAGAAGTGGAACGTTTCGATGGGCGGATGCTCCCGGCCAGCGAGCGAGTTGACCGCCGAGGTCGTATCGCTTTTGGATTGGGCGGCGGGCGCTATGAAGGGCGAGGTGCGCAACGTGGATGAGAAGCGACTCATCGCCGAATACAACAGCCGTTGCGTTTCCAGGGAGGCTGCGGCTGCCGAGATGAACCGCGCGGCGTCTGCGTTCGTCGAGGCGCTGGGCCAGGCGGACGATGCGCGCCTTACTGGAATGGTAACGGCACCTTGGGGAGCCGAGATGCCCCTGATCATGATTGCCCATATCGTATCCAGCCACATTTGGTATCACGACGGCCAGCTGAACTACATCCAGTGCCTGCTGGGCGACAACCAGTTTCATTGGTAGGACGAACGAATGGCTTGGGCCAGACGAAATGGCGAACAAATGTAGAGAAGCTCATAGCAAGAACCGGTCTGATTGAGCGAAACGAAACTCGGACAAAGCGGCACAATGTGCCCCCCGCGCTATAATATCCCCATGCCCGACCGAAAGCCTAAGTTCGAAACCCTTTCTATAATCCCCATCGATGGTAAACTAACACTACGATGAGTTGGCAGTCCAGAATCACTATGAATCCCAAGCAGTGCGGCGGAAGGCCTTGTGTGCGCGGAATGCGGATCAGGGTCTCCGACGTTCTGGACCTTTTCGCGGCTGGTCTGACCGCCGATCAAATCCTTGCGGAGATGCCGGATTTGCAGCCAGAAGACCTTCAAGCTTGCCTGGAGTTCGCGTCTCGGAGAATCGATCACCCAACCTTGGTCGCCACATGACATTTTGGGTGGACGCCCATCTCTCGCCCCATATCGCCCGCTGGCTGGTCGATACGTTTGAAGTAGAGGCGGCGCCAGTTCGAGATCTGAATCTGCGCGATGCAGAAGACGTCGAGATATTCGAAGCCGCTAGGAGCGCCGGAGTTGTCGTAATGACTAAAGACCGAGATTTCATTCAGTTGCTCGAGCGTCTGGGGCCGCCCCCTCAAGTCATCTGGCTGACCTGTGGCAACACTTCTAATGGTCGGCTGAAAGAGGTATTGGCACAACTGTTGCCTGACGCGATTTCGTTGCTCGCTGCCGGGGAACCGATGGTCGAGATCAGCGATCTCGGTCGATGATGCAACAATATTCAATTGCGGTCGCAGTTCGCTCTGTCGCCAATTTGTAATTCTAACCCTCGCGCTATAATATCCCCATGTCCGACCGAAAGCCTAAGTTCGAAACCCTCTCCGGAGTCCCGATAGAACGGGAGTACGGCCCGCAGGAAGCCGGCAAGTACCCCTACACCCGCGGAATCCACGAAACGATGTACCGCGGCAAGCTCTGGACCACGCGCCAGTTCTCCGGCTTCGCCACGCCGCAAGAGACCAACGAGCGGTACAAGTTCCTGATCGATCAGGGTCAGCACGGCCTCTCGGTCGCGTTCGATCTGCCAACCCTGATGGGGCGCGACCCGGACGATCCCATGTGCGAGGGCGAGGTGGGCGTCTGCGGCGTCAGCGTCGCCAGTCTGGAGGACATGGCCGTCATCTTCGACGGCATCGACTTAGGCGACATCACCACCAGCATGACCATCAACGCGCCCGCCATCATCGTTTGGGCGATGTATCTGGCCGTGGCCGAACGGCAGGGCGTGCCGTTGGACCGCCTGGCCGGCACGCTGCAAAACGACATCCTTAAAGAGTACATCGCGCAAAAAGAATGGGTCTATCCGCCCGAGCCGCACATGAAGCTGATCACCGATACAGTGGAGTTTGCCGCCAAGCGGATGCCCAAATGGAACCCCATCAGCATCAGCGGCTACCACATTCGCGAGGCCGGATCGACCGCCGTGCAGGAGCTGGCCTTTACGCTTTCGGACGGTTTCGAGTACGTTCGCTGGGGTATCGAGCGCGGGCTGGACGTGGACGAGTTTGCGCCTCGCCTATCATTCTTCTTTAACAGCCATATCGACTTCTTTGAGGAGATTGCCAAGTTTCGCGCCGCCCGCCGCATCTGGGCGACCGAGATGCGAGAGACGTTCGGGGCGAAGAACCCGCGAAGCTGGATGCTCCGCTTCCATACCCAGACGGCGGGTTGCTCGCTCACTATGCAACAGCCGTATGTCAACATTATCCGATCGGCGTTCGAGGCGCTGGCAGCGGTGATGGGCGGCACTCAGAGCCTGCATGTGAACAGTTTTGACGAGGCCTGGGCGCTGCCGACCGAAGAGGCCGCCATGTTGAGCCTGCGCACCCAACAGGTGATCGCCGAGGAGACGGGCGTCGTCAACACGGTCGATCCGTTAGGCGGCAGCCACTTTGTAGAAGCCATGACCGACCAGATGGAATCGGACGCGCGCGACTACTTCCGACGCATCGACGAGCAGGGAGGCGTCGTGCCCGCGCTCAAGCAGGGGTTCTTTCAACAGGAAATCGCCGATGCCAGTTATCAGTTCCAGCGCCGAGTGGATAAGGGCGAGTTCAAGATCGTGGGCGTCAACGATTACACGGTGGCCGAGGAGCCGATCCCGTTCCGCGTGCTCAAGATCGGACGCGACGCGCACGATAAGCAGGTGGCCGCATTGAAGGAGTTGAGGCGCAAGCGCGACGACCGTGCGACCATGCTAGCGCTGAAGGGCGTAACCGAAGCGGCGAGAAAGGACATGAACATGGTCCCGCCGATCTTGGAGGCGGTGAAGGCTCTGGCGACCCTGGGCGAGATCGTGAACGCGATGAAAGAGGTCTATGGCGAATGGCGCGAAGCGAGCGTGATTTGACGGCTATTTAGGCGGCAAGGAGCGGGCAAAAGCCAGGCATTCGCTGACAAACCAGCCCAAATCTTCGTCCGACCGAATGGCTTCCGGCTCGACGAACACCCAGCCCAGCATCTCGCGTCCGGTCAAGTCGAACTTCTTCTCGCGCCTTGGATGCGTTCCTTCGGTACGGCAAAGGTCGGCACGAAGCGAGTCTCAATTTTGGAGACTGCATGGCTTATGCGATCGCCATCGTTGCCGACCTTCCCTTGCTCTTTGTAGGAAACGACTTTGCTAAGACCGATGTAAGGCGAGCATGAGAGAACTGGAGAGCCGGGCAGACCGGCTCTCCCACCGACAACCTTTAACAACCCAGACCAAACTCCTCCAGCACGATAGCCAGGTCCGTGTCGTCCACCACTCCGTCGCCGTTAACGTCGGCCGGCAGGTCTGCGCCGGATCTGCCAAACTCTTCCAGCACGATGGCTAGGTCCGTATCGTCCACGCAGCAGTCGCCGTTCACATCGCCGCCGCCCAGGACGGTGAAAGAGTACCAGTGGACCTCGTAGGGCTGATGCGTTTGGCCTGCAAAGATTCGGGCGCCGTCCGCATCGGTTACGGAGAAGCCGGCCAACACGGTCGAGGTGGTGCTGGAACCGCTCGTTACAGCGTTCGGAAAGTCTAACAGTGCGCCTGTCCTGAAGTCGTCGTCGCACGGGCTTCCCAGATGGGTCGCCGTGTTAAATCGACCGATCGCGAGGTAGTGTTTGCCCGGTCCATAGTCGCGACGCAGAATCGACTGCAGCGTCGCTCCAGTGCCGCCGCCGGGCACCGATTCGTCGTCGTTCGAAGAGCCAGGAATGGCGTTCAGATCGCAATCGAACACATGGATCTCTGTGTCGACGTTCGTCCGACCGATCGTGCTGATTGTAATCTGGCCGGCCTTATATCGGCCAATGTCGGTTACCGCGACGGCTTGCTTTTCGAACACTGCCACGTAATCGATCGTGGTCGAAGCCGTGCCCGTAACCCGGTAGTAGATCTCCTCCTCCTTGCCAAATCCGTACCACTGGACGAATCGGGCAGGCGTCGTAGTCGTGGAGCTGGTCTGCGCTACAGTCGTCTCCGATGCAACGCCGGCCCCCAAGGCGCATGGCCAGGCGCCCAGCGCGACTGCGGCCTGTGTCAATCCGCGAATCGAGCCCGTATGCCCGGCTGTGCCTGCAGTGGTCAAAATCAATCGATAGCGATACACGCCTCGAGCGTCCGCCACCGTCTTCACACGGAACGTGTCGATGCCCGCGAGCGTCGATGCGGTGCTGTTGCCGCGGATCTCGCTAAAGGCGCCCGCGCCCAGCGTTACAGCGTTGGCATTGGCCTTGTCGTCGTTCGGCTCCGTCTCGAAAAACGTCTGCGAAAAGGCCGCAACGGCCAAGATAGAGGCCGCCGCAACCGCAATACAGTTGCGAAGAAGCATGGTACATCCTCCCTTTGTCTGTGCGCCCGGCGGTACTGCTAGGGCGATAGGGATATTATATCTCGATTTCTGCAAGGTTTGCATGCGGATTCAGCAGGGCGCTATCAACCTTAGCGGGGCGAGAGCCAGGGTCGTGCTAACGCGCTTCTTAGACCCTAGGCTAAGTCAGCCGAAATACGGCTCTTTTTGTTGAGTCTGCGCCGAATCGCGAGGGTTGAAAAGAGTTTGCCATGAATCCCGCCTAGGCCCTTGACAGACATGGTATAATGTTTCAACAGAGCCTGGTTGCGATGGCGCGGCAGGCCAAGGCATTAAATAATTACCTTATAAACGCGGTCAATTTTAGATTTGCAAATTCATAATAATTGAATGAACGGGAATCTGGGTTTCCGGGGAGGCAAATAAATTGAGAAATTAGAAACTGGGATATGATTTTCAGGATAATCGATTGAAAAAACCACTTGACCTAAATCAAGACAACGCGATGAGCGCGGAGGAAGGTGTAAGCAATGAAGCAGATCCCCCCCCCCGATGTTATTCGGACAGAAATCGGCCAAACGGCCAAGGAGGAGAATCCAATGAAAAGTGAAGATAAGATGCAGCGCAGACAAAGACCGGCCAATGGGCCAAGGAGAGACATGGAAATGTTCAGAATCCAGAACAATAAAGATCAATCTGTAGTTCGAGAAAACAAAGTTAATGAGAATGCAATGAAAATAGACGGAACCTTAGTAATACTGGTCGCCGCGAGCGAATCTGGAGACATCCGTGAAGTCCATCTTGGCGATAGTATTGAGGACAACGAATACGTTCAGGCGGTCGTCCTTTATGGTTCTGACAAGATAGTCTTTACAAAGTGGAAAAAAGAAGACGATTGGGTGCAGGCAAAACGAATCTGTCTTGGGATGAGGCTGGGAGCATGCGCCAGTCGGTTCTTCCTGTTCAAGTTTCAGGAAGGCGGCTGCGTTCTGCACGTGTGGGTCGCGCCGGAGCCAGACAAGGCCGTCAAAGCGAAACTCTACCAACTATCGAAGGAGGATGTTGAGAATTGCTTAAACGGCGACAACTCGTCGTGGATGGGCAAATCGCCGACTCAACCGAACAGTGCCCAGAATGGACATCTACAGGAGACCAAGGATAGTGCGAACCTTCTCGCTTTTTACAGCGGCGAGTTATCGGGCGATTCAGCCTGGGTAGAAAAGACTCTCAGGCTGGTCAATTCCAGTTCCTTGCGCGCAGTCTTGTTCACAAAGCGCGATCTTGCAGCTATTTTTGGACGAGAGCGCATTACTGCGCGCCTTTGGGAGCAGATCGGCAAAGGGCTTTGCCAGGTCGGTTTAGTCATGTGGCCGCTCATAGGCTGGCAAGAATGTAGCCACATCCTCGTGCTCCCGTTGGACGAACTCAACGGGCGGTATAAGGACGTTGTCAAGATAGAGAACCCGGTCGACGCATACAACTGGATCGTCAGGTCCTTTGAAAAACGATCGGCCTAGTCAGGGATCCATTCGGGTCGCCCGCATTGGAAACTGCGCGCGGCGACCCGACCCCTTGACATTCCCCTCGCCCATGGGGTAAAGTCTGCGTCCCCCAAGGCTGGCAGGGCGAGAACTTTGCGGAAATTTCTGCAAGGGCTTGACAATCCTGCCGACAATGGGGTAAGATTACCGTCCGCCCGATCAGAGGCATCGAGCGGTTTGCAAATGTTCCTTGAAAACCAGGCAGGTTTCGACAGCGATCTTGCGAGCTTGGTTTAATCCAAACAAATGAAACAGGGCGCACGCGGGCTTCGGCTCGTTTGCGTTTGTTAAACTTTCCGATGGAGAGTTTGATCCTGGCTCAGGGCGAACGCTGGCGGCGTGCTTTAGACATGCAAGTCGAACGGAGACCAGGGGCTTCGGCCCTTGGAATTAGTGGCGAACGGCGGAGTAACATGTGGGTAACCTGCCCCGAAGACTGGGACAACCTCGGGAAACTGAGGCTAATACCGGATGTGGCCTCCGAGGCTTCGGCCTTGGCGACCAAACGAATTTCGCTTCGGGATGGGCCCGCGTCCTATCAGCTAGTTGGCGAGGTAACGGCTCACCAAGGCGACGACGGGTAGCTGGTCTGAGAGGATGACCAGCCCGACTGGGACTGAGACACGGCCCAGACTCCTACGGGAGGCAGCAGTCGGGAATCTTGGGCAATGGGCGCAAGCCTGACCCAGCGACGCCGCGTGGAGGACGAAGCCCTTCGGGGTGTAAACTCCTTTTATCGAGGAAGACAATTGACGGTACTCGAAGAATAAGCCCCGGCTAACTACGTGCCAGCAGCCGCGGTAATACGTAGGGGGCGAGCGTTGCCCGGATTTACTGGGCGTGAAGAGCGCGTAGGCGGTTTGGCAAGTCTGGTGTGAAATCTCACGGCTCAACCGGGAGGCTGCACTGGATACTGCCGAACTGGAGCACGGTAGAGGGGATCAGAATTCCTGGTGTAGCGGTGGAATGCATTGATATCAGGAGGAATACCAGTGGCGAAGGCGGATCCCTGGGCCGTTGCTGACGCTGAGGCGCGAAAGCTGGGGGAGCGAAAGGGATTAGATACCCCTGTAGTCCCAGCCCTAAACGATGGGCGCTAGGTGTCGGCGGTTCATCCGTCGGTGCCGCAGCTAACGCATTAAGCGCCCCGCCTGGGGAGTACGGCCGCAAGGTTGAAACTCAAAGGAATTGACGGGGCCCCGCACAAGCGGTGGAGCATGTGGATTAATTCGATACTAACCGAAGAACCTTACCTGGGTTTGACATACTTCGGAAAGGCTTGCGAAATCAGGCTCCTCGGCGCCCAAAAGGCGCCGACCGTCGTACACCGGTTGCATGGCTGTCGTCAGCTCGTGCCGTGAGGTGTTTGGTTAAGTCCAACAACGAGCGCAACCCCTGTCCTCTGTTGCCACCGGGTAATGCCGAGCACTCTGAGGAGACTGCCGTTACAAGACGGAGGAAGGTGGGGATGACGTCAAGTCAGCATGGCGGTTACATCCAGGGCTTCACACATGCTACAATGGGCGGAACAAAGGGCCGCAAACCCGCGAGGGTGAGCTAATCTCAAAAATCCGTCCTCAGTTGGGATCGCAGGCTGCAACTCGCCTGCGTGAACGCGGAATCGCTAGTAACGGCGGGTCAGCTATACCGCCGTGAATACGTTCCCGGGGCTTGTACACACCGCCCGTCAAGTCACCCGAGTCGGTGGCACCCGAAGCCCGTGGCCCAACCCGCAAGGGAGGGAGCGGTCGAAGGTGCGATTGGTAAGGGGGACTAAGTCGTAACAAGGTAGCCGTACCGGAAGGTGCGGCTGGATCACCTCCTTTTCAACGGAGAATCGACCAAGCTCGAAACAACACGATCGCATCCGTCGATCGCCTGCCTGGCTTTGAAGGAACGGCAGCTTAACAAAAGCGCGAACAAAGCGGGGCCATAGCTCAGATGGCTAGAGCGCACCCCTGATAAGGGTGAGGTCATTGGTTCGACTCCAATTGGCCCCACCATCCAATCAAAGGGGGCGTAGCTCAGCGGGAGAGCGCCTGCTTTGCAAGCAGGATGTCGCCGGTTCGAATCCGGCCGCCTCCACCAATCAGCGACCTCGGCGTCGAGGGCTCCAAGGAGCCTTGGCCGCCGGAGTTAAAAGAACGGCACCACGATCGCAACGGGACAGAGCGCCCCTGCGGTCTTAAGCAACAAAGCGCCTTGAAAGTCGAATTGGAAAAAAGCATCAAACGATGCGTCTGAGTTGTCCAACGACGAAAGATTTCGGAATATGGGCAAGCTACAAAGGGCGCGCGGCGGATGCCTAGGGGCAAAGGGCCGAAGAAGGGCGCGGACAGCGGCGATACGCCACGGGGAGTCGCAAGCAGACTGTGATCCGTGGATACCCGAATGGGGCAACCCGGCCGCCGTAATGGGCGGTCATCCATCGCTGAACACATAGGCGATGAGAAGGCAAGTCGGGGAACTGAAACATCTAAGTACCCGGAGGAAAGGAAATCGAAGAGACTCCCTCAGTAGCGGCGAGCGAACGGGGACCAGCCTAAACCATTGACGTGTCAAGCCTGCCGGCGTTGCGTCAACGGGGTCGTGGGATCTTTCGGGGAGCGCGGCAGACTCCCAAAGAGTTACCAATCGGCGTTTTAGCGGAAGCGTCTGGAAAGGCGCGCCACAGCGGGTGACAGCCCCGTACGCGAAAAGGCGCCGACTCTTGAAAGACACCCGAGTAGCGCGGAGCACGAGGAACTTTGCGCGAATTTGTGCGGACCACCGCATAAGGCTAAGCACCCTTTGCCACCGATAGCGCAACCAGTACCGTGAGGGAAAGGTGAAAAGCACCCCGGGAGGGGAGTGAAATAGTACCTGAAACCGCGCGCCTACAAACAGTCGGAGGGCTATGCCACCTCGGTGGAATGCCTGACGGCGTGCCTTTTGCAGAATGAGCCGGCGAGTTGCGTCTGTGCGGCAAGGTTAAGCGCTTCAAGCGCGGAGCCGCAGCGAAAGCGAGTCCGAACAGGGCGAACAGTCGTACGGAGCAGACCCGAAACTGCGCGATCTAAGCCTGGTCAGGGTGAAGCGACAGTAACATGTCGTGGAGGCCCGAACTGGTGGGCGTTGAAACGCCTTCGGATGAATTGGGTTTAGTCTGGTGAAATGCCAACCGAGCGCAGAGATAGCTGGTTCTCCCCGAAATGTATTGAGGTACAGCCTCGCGCAGTATGCCATGCAGGTAGAGCCACTGAATGGGCTAGGGGCCCCACCAGGCTACCGAACCCAATCAAACTCCGAATGGCATGGCAGTAAGCGCGGGAGTGAGACAGCGACGGATGAGCGCCGTTGTCGAGAGGGCAATAGCCCAGACCGCCCGCTAAGGCCCCTAAGGGCCGACTAAGTGTCAAAGGATGTCGGATCGCATAGACAGCCAGGAGGTTGGCTTAGAAGCAGCCACCCTTTAAACAGTGCGTAACAGCTGACTGGCCGAATGTGGTCCTGCGCCGATAATGTAAGGGGGCTTAAGTCGGCCGCCGAAGCGGCGGGATCCGTAAGGATCGGTAGGGGAGCGTTCCGCGGGCAGTGAAGCTCGAGCGCAAGCACGGGTGGAGCGCGCGGAAGTGAGAATGTCGGCACGAGTAGCGAGAAGACGGGTGAGAATCCCGTCCGCCGAAAGCCTAAGGTTTCTTCAGGCAGGTTCGTCCGCTGAAGGTTAGGCGGTCCTAAGTCGAGGGCGAAAGCCGTAGGCGAATTGGACAGTTGGGTTAATATTCCCACCCCAGGTGACTGGAGCGAAGGGGGGACGCTGGAGAACGCGCGGACCGCGGCGTTGGTTGACCGCGGCGGCTCGTTAGGCCGCGCCGATAGGCAAATCCGTCGGCATCAAGCGGCCGGGCGAGCCGGGAAGGGAGCCCCTCGGGGCGAGCGAACCCGTGCCGACCTCAGCCAAGAAAAGCCTCTAAGCGTTGATAGGCATCTGACCGTACCGCAAACCGACACAGGTAGGCAAGTCGAAAAGACTCAGGCGCGCGAGAGAAGTCCTGCTAAGGAACTCGGCAATCTGGCCCCGTAACTTCGGAAGAAGGGGTGCCCCTGCTTGTTTCGGCTGAAACGCCGGATGCAAACGGGGGTCGCAGCGAAGCGGGCCTGGCGACTGTTTACCAAAAACACAGCTCTCTGCAAAGAAGAAATTCGACGTATAGGGGGCGACGCCTGGCCAATGCCCGTCGGTCAAGGGGAGAGGTCAGCCGCAAGGCAAAGCCTTAAACTGAAGCCCGGGTGAATGCCGGCCGTAACTCTAACGGTCCTATGGTAGCGAAATTCCTTGTCGGGTAAGTTCCGACCCGCACGAAAGGCGTAACGATCAGGCCGCTGTCTCAGCAGGACACTCGGTGAAACTGTAGTGCCCGTGAAGATGCGGGCTACCCGCAGTAGGACGAAAAGACCCCGTGGAGCTTTACTACACTTTGAGATTGCTCTTTGGTATGGCCTGTAGAGCGTAGGTGGGAGCCGCAAGGCGCCAATGGAACACCACCCTTGTCATGCTGAAGCGCTAACCCGGACCGTCACCCGGTTCGGAGACAGTCTTAGACGGGTAGTTTGACTGGGGCGGTCACCTCCAAAAAGGTAACGGAGGTGTCCAAAGGTTCCCTCAGCGCGGTCGGAAATCGCGCGTCGAGTGTAAGAGCACAAGGGAGCTTGACTGTGAGACCAACAGGTCGAACAGAGACGAAAGTCGGGTCTAGTGACCCTCAGGTTGCGCGTGGGCGCGCCTGGGTTATCGGATAAAAGCTACCCCGGGGATAACAGGCTGATCTTGCCCGAGCGTCCACAGCGACGGCAAGGTTTGGCACCTCGATGTCGGCTCGCCGCATCCTGGGGCTGAAGCAGGTCCCAAGGGTTTGTCTGTTCGCCAATTAAAGCGGCACGCGAGCTGGGTTCAGAACGTCGTGAGACAGTAGAATCGTCCTTGCTGTCTATAAATTCGGCCATATGCTGGAAAATCTGAGTATCTCGCGCTACGAATCCGTCAAACGATTCGTAACAATGCGACGAGTGCAGACAATCAGCAGGGAAGGCCAGACCAAACAGCGCAATATCGTTCGCGCCGATCCGTCTGGAACCCTCAGAGACTATACGCCGAACATCTGACGATGAAGATATAGTCCGAGCTGCGCGGCGACGCGCAGAGACAGAGCGAAACCTCTGTCCGCCTTGATCCCAATCAAGGTCAGTAAGGCCAAAAGCCCGAAAGTAACAGCACTGTCGGTCTCTATCCACTGCGGGCGTAGGATGCTTGAGAGGAGCTGTCCCTAGTACGAGAGGACCGGGATGGACGGACCTCTGGTGTACCAGTTGTCCCGCCAGGGGCAGACGCTGGGTAGCCACGTCCGGAAGTAATAAGCGCTGAAAGCATCTAAGCGCCAAGTACGCCTCAAGATTAAGCATCCCATCCGGTTAACGGAGTAAGGTCCCCGGCAGACCACCGGGTTGATAGGCCGCAAATGTAAGCGCAGCAATGCGTTGAGTTGAGCGGTACTAACCGACCGAGGGCTTGCCCATGTTCCATCATTCATCGACAACGCAGACGCATCCCCAATTCGACTCTCTAGGCGCTCAAAAGCCAAACAGTTTGGGGCGGCCATAGCGGAGGGGAAACACCCGTTCCCATCTCGAACACGGCAGTGAAGAACTCCAGCGCCGACGGTACTGCTCTGGTAACGGAGTGGGAGAATAGGACGCCGCCCCAATTCAATCTCAAAAGAGCCTCCAGCAATGGAGGCTCTTTTGCTTTTTTAACTCCTTCTTGCGTATAATTTCTATCGATAGGAGGCTCCCGATGTATCGAAAACTAATCAGTGCAGCGTTGCTAGCCCCAGCCTTTATAGCCGTCGCTTCCGCTCAATGGAGCCAACCGCCGTTCCAAAACGACTTCAAACTCATCGACCTCCTCCAAACGCCCTGGTTCGCCGCCCCGCCCCAACAACCCACGGACGGCCACCAAGCGCTCATCTTCCGCAACCAACAGCGCCTCAGCGAAGACGGTACGATCCCGCACGGCGCGCTCCTCGCCGCAAAGGCCCAACTCGACGAAGCGCTCCAATTCCATTACGGCCCAGGCGTCCAAATGGCCGGAGTCGTCCGGCCCAACTGGGTCTGGCTCGGCCCAGGCAATATCGGCGGCCGAATACGAGCAATCCTGATCCACCCGACCAATCACAATACGATGTATGCAGGCGCGGCCTCCGGCGGCGTCTGGCGCACCAATTCGGCCGGCGCCAACTGGTTCCCTATCGGAGACTTTCTCGCCTCCATCTCCATATCGTGCATGGCCTTCGAACCCGGCAATCCAAACGTTATCTATGTCGGCACGGGAGAGAGCTTCACAGGCGGAAACGAAGGCGCTTCTCTCTATAGCTCCATGAGAGGCGCAGGAATCTTCAAATCGACGGATGCCGGCCAAACCTGGAACCAAATCCTAACCACCGACGGCTCCGAGTTCTATTACGTCAACCGGATCGCTATCTCGCCGACTAGCGCGGCCATCATGCTCGTTGCCACCAACGCCGGACTCTTCTACACGTTTAACGGCGGCGGCGCATGGATCTATGGAAAGATCGGCGCCAACAACATTACCCAGCGCGTAGTCGATGTGGACTTCCATCCCACCGATGGCAATCGCGCCGTAGCCGGTCTCGCCAACGGATCGGCGCTCTATTCCACCGATGGGGGGCGCAACTGGCAGACCGCGACCGGATTGGGCGGAGCCCGGGTCGAACTGGCCTATGCTCGAAGCGCGCCCGCCACAGTCTGGGCCTCCGTAGACCGAAACCTCGGAGAGGTCTGGCGCTCGACAGACGGCGGCCAGACTTACTCTAGACGCAATACCGGCAACAACTATCTCGCCGTTCAAACCACCTCGATCGGATACTGGACCAATGCCCTTTGGGTCGATCCGACCGACGCAAACCGCGTCGTCGTCGGCGGTATTGATCTTTGGCGCGGAACCGATAATGGCACATCGCTTCCCTTGACTAGAGTCAGCGACTGGCAGCTCGCCCCGGCCCAATCCGCTCACGCCGACCACCATGCGATCGTCCATCATCCAACTTATGGAACGGGCGGCGCCAACAACCGCACCGTCTTCTTCGGCAACGATGGCGGCGTATACCGCACTAACGACGTAACCGCCGTTACGACCAATACAGGCTGGACCGCGCTCAACAACGAACTGGGCGTAACCCAGTTCTATCACGGCATTGCCAGCGCCGACGGCCGCACAATATTCGGCGGTACTCAGGACAACGGCACGATCAGAACGCGAGGCGGCACGGAAAACTGGACGCAGTTCCTCGGCGGCGACGGCGGATTCGTCGCGGCAGACCGAGCCGATAGCAACGCGCTGTACGGCTCTAGCCAATATGGCGGCATAGCCCGATCCACCGACGGCGGCGCTACCTCGCAATTCATCAACGGCCAACATTGGAACGGTACGGCCTGGGTCTGGAAGGCTGCGCCTTACCGCATCACAGACGCCCAGAATCAGACCATCAACTTTATCGCCCCGTTCATTCTCGACCCCAACAACTCCGACCGCGCCTACGTGGGCGGCCGATCCCTCTGGCGATCCAACGATGTCAAGACTGCCAACACCGCGACAACCGGACCGACATGGACCGCAATTCGAGGTCCAATAACGGGCAATCCCAACATCTCGGCCATCGCCGTCGCCAGAGGCAACTCGAACGTCCTATGGATCGCGTACACCAATGGCCAAATCTACTTTAGCGCCAATGCGACTAACGCGACTCCAACCTTTACGCGCGTCGACCTCAACGACCCCAATCTGCCCAAGCGCTGGGTCTCCAAACTGCTCATAGACCCGCTCAATCACCGCCGGGTCTATGTCTCCTTCATGGGCTATCAGCCTCGCAACTTTTGGGTAACCGAAAACGACGGCACAAACTGGACCCAAAGGACAGGCAACGGCGTCGCCGCACAATCCCTTCCTAACGTGCCGGTTTCAACCATTGCCCTCTCGCCTCGAAAGCGCGGATGGCTCTATGCAGGCACCGACGTCGGCGTTTACACCTCCTTCGACGACGGCCGAACCTGGAAGCCGACCAACGACGGCCCGGTCAACGTAACGGTCGACGAACTCTTCTGGAAGAACCCGGACACCCTTGTCGCTGCCACACATGGACGCGGCATGTACGCAGCGACCATCTACCGCCGGACGGGCGATGCGGACGGCAACGACCTTGTCGACGACGCGGACCTCGCGCTCGTATTGACCGACTTCGGACAAACCGGCGTGCGCGCGGGCGACCTCAACGACAGCGGCAACGTGGACGACACCGACCTGGCCGTCGTGCTCGAAAATTTCGGGAAAGGAACCGACTACGCCGTGCTCTCAAATCCGGCGACAGGAGTCCCCCCCACAAAACTCGCCGTCAATCACGTTACCAACCGTCTCTACGTCTCTTGCGAAACCGACAAAACGGTCGAAGTCTACAACTTGATCGACAACTCCCGCATCACGGCCATCAATCTCAACCTGACCCAAAACACGCATCGCCCAGGCTACATCGCTGTCAACCCGAACACGAACAAGATCTATGTCATGATCGAAAGCTTCGATCGTAACGTCAGCTCTCAGATAAAGGTCATCGATGGATGGAACAACAGCATCGTCAAGACCATTTCCCTTGGTGGATCGGGCGCGGGCGGGGTCGGCGTCAATCCAGGTACCAATCGCGTCTACGCCGCCTACGTCATCGACGACGTCAACAACATTCCAGGACTGGCCGTAATCGATGGAGCGACAGACGCCAAACTGACACAGATCGCTTGCTCGTCGACAGGCTTCGAGGCGACCGCCGTCTATGGCATCGCCGTCAACCGATTCACCAACAAGATTTACATGCTCTACCGCGGCGGCACACAGCTCGACGTGTTCAACGGCGCCAACAACACAAGGATCAAGTCGCTAAACATCGGCAATCAGTCGGTCGAGATTGCGGTCAATCCCTTCACCAACAAAATCTACACCGCTAACCTATCCCGCAGCCGCGTCGAAGTGTTCGACGGAACGACCGACGAGTTTGAGACTTCGTTCAATAATCACCAGTCGCTTTATGGAATAGCGGTCGATCCGTTCCTCAACCACGGCTACCTCGTCCGCGGCGGGACGCCGGGCTCAATTCGGGTCATCAATCTGGCCAACGGCGCGACCATCAAAAACATAACCGTTCAAAACGAACCGCGCTACGCCGCTCTCAACCCTTATACCAACAGGGTCTACTGCACCAACGGCTCTAGCAGGACCTACTCGGTCATCGAACGCCCGGCAAGGTGATAAAACGATCGCTTCTGAAACTCTGTCAGACGAGCCGACCTATAGGGTACACTTGTCTACATGAGCCAAGAGAGGGTCCTGTCCGGCCAAAACCTCCCAGAAGAGAGAGAGGCCGAAAACCGGCTGAGGCCCCGGCATATCGACGAATTCATCGGCCAAACGCGACTCATCGCCAACCTCAGCGTCTTTGTCGGCGCCGCCAAACAGCGCCAAGAAGCCCTCGACCACGTCCTCCTGTTCGGCCCGCCCGGACTGGGCAAAACCACCATCGCCTACATCATCGCGCAAGAGATGGCCGCACCCATCCACACCACCTCCGGCCCCGCCATCGAGCGCCCGGGCGACCTGGCAGCCATCCTGACCAACCTCGAACCCCGCGCAGTGCTTTTCATCGACGAGATCCACCGCCTCAGCCGACCGGTGGAAGAGATTCTATACCCCGGTATGGAGGACTTTCAGATCGATATCGTGCTGGGCAAAGGCGCTGCGGCGCGCTCCATCCGGCTCGATCTGCCGCCCTTTACCATAGTCGGCGCGACGACCCGAGCCGGCCTGCTCACCTCGCCCCTGCGCGACCGCTTCGGCATCGTCCACTACTTCCAATTCTACGATCTGGACGAAATGAAGCGCATCGTTCGCCGATCCGCCAAGATTCTCGACGTGCCGATCGACGACGAAGCCATCGACGAGATCGCCCAGCGCTCGCGCGGCACGCCGCGCATAGCCAATCGCCTCTTGCGCCGCGTGCGCGACTTTGCCCAAGTCGAAAGCGACGGCCGCATCACGATCGCCTTGTCGCAAGACGCGCTCCAACGCCTGGGCGTCGATCCGCTCGGATTGGACGAGATGGACGCCAAAATCCTCGAATCGGTCATCCTCAAGTTCGGCGGCGGTCCGGTCGGCCTGGACACTTTGGCCGCCTCGCTCAACGAGGATGCGGGCACGATCGAAGATATGTACGAACCGTTCCTCATGCAAATGGGCTTTCTACAGCGCACCCCCCGCGGACGGAGCGCTACGCCGCTCGCCTACCAGCACCTTGGAGCGGCGCCGCCCAAAAACCAGCCTTCGTTGGAACTCGATACGTAGTCTCCCGAATGCATACAAAAATATCGGCTTGCAAAAATCGCCAGAAAACGTCGAAAATTTGACGAAAAACGTCGATTGTAAGAGCAGGCGGCATCGGCTCTCCGCACGAGTCGCGGCGCTTCCAAAGCAGGGGGACAAATAGGTTCCACAGCATGTAGTATCTGCCGAAGAACTTTTCTCAACTGATTGAAAACCGACGGAACCGGAATGGAGACCAATCGACCCAAAAACGACGAGTCTCATATTTGGTCTCAATTGTCCATAAATGGCCACAATCGCCTAAGAACGGCTCTGTGGCTTCGCTGGAATTGTGGATTCGGCCCCGTGGCCGTGCTACAATGACCCTCGCGCCTCTCGCAATCATCCCATGCTCTCAAGGAGGAGCCATGAAAGTTGGCAATGTCGCTACTCGGTCTCCCGACCAGCTGATTCTGGACAAAGACGATCGCCTACCCCTGTTGATAAGGGCCTGGAACGTCGTCTTGCCCTTGATCAAGAACGGCGCCAACAAAAGCAGCGTTGCCCACATCCTGCAAATGACGCCGGTCGCGCTTACAGACGACCGCGCCGTGTTCGCTTTGCCCGGCCAGTTCAGCCGAAACTGGGTCATGCAGCGAGAATCGAAGCGGATCGAAGCCGCCCTGAACAACGAACTGGGCCAGAATCTGACCTTGGAATTGGTGGCGTCCGATAACGAACAGCCCGAAATCGAGCCAACAGTCGCAGTCGCGCGCGAACCCGCCTCGCAACCCAAGATGCCGCGGCCCAAGCTCAATTCAAAGTTTTCCTTCGCCCAGTTTGTCGAAGGCGCCAGCAATCGTCTGGCCGTCGCGGGCGCCAAAGCCGCAGCGGCCAACCCCGGCGCCGCTCACAACCCGCTCTTCCTCTATGGCCCGCCCGGCGTCGGAAAAACGCACCTGCTCCAAGCCATCGGCAACGAAACCCTCAAGCGCGACAAATCCGCCCGAGTCATCTACATCAGCGCCCAAGACTTCCTCCTTCAATATGTCGATGCCATCAAACTTAACAAAATGGACGCCTTCCGAGCGCTCCACCACAGCGTTACCCTTTGGCTGATCGACGATGTTCAGACCCTCGGCGGGCGAGACCGAACGCAGGAAGAGTTCTTTCACATCTACAACTTCCTGTATCAATCCGACCGGCAGATCGTCATGACCAGCGACCGCCCGCCCATGGAACTGGACGCCGTCAGCGGCAGGCTCAAAACGCGCTTCGAGCAAGGTCTCTGCGCCGACATCGCCCAGCCAGACCTCGAACTTCGCATTGCCATCCTCAAGAAAAAGAGCGAGGGACTGGGATTGGCGCTGCCCGACGAAGCCGTGCTCTGGATCGCCGAAAAGGCCCAAGCCAACGCTCGGTCGCTCCAAGGCGCCCTGACCCGATTGGCCACTTTTGCTTCGATCCATCAAGACAGTCCGTTCACGCTCGAACTGACCATCGATGCGCTCCGCGGCTATCTGACAGACTGCCGGCCAGAGCGCGTCTCTATCGATCAAATCCTAAAGGCCGTCTGCGAGACCGCCAACCTGACGCCCGAGCAACTGACCAAAAGCGGTCGCAAAGCCGAAATCGCCCGAATCCGGCAGATCGCCATGTTCTTAGCGCGGGAATTGACGCACGAACCATGGGCCCGCATCGCCGTCGCGTTTGGCCGCAGCGACCACACGACCGCGATCCACGCCTACGAAACGGTCAATCGATTGCGAGCCCAAGACGCAGATTTAGACGCCCGCATTGCCGCCATCAAACGCAAGCTGTACGCGCTCTAGAGGCCCAGCCCTCCCATCAGATAGGCCATGCGGCACCATCATGGTCAACCATGGCCAAAACGCCCGAGGATTTCGAGCGGCTCCAGATCGAGCTCTACCGGCAGATGTCGCCCGTCCAAAAGCTCAAGATAGTGTTCGATCTCAACGCCGCCGCCGAGGCGCTTCACACGATCGATGTCCGGTCCCGCTATCCAAACGCCTCGGAGCGCGAGATCCGCATGAGGGTCGCTTCTCGCCGCATCCCGCCCGACTTGATGAAGAAGTTCTTCGACTGGGACGTCGAGAAGGAGGGATATTGACCCCAAATAGGTATAATTTGCCAACCCGAAAGACCTCCCGAATCGTCTAACAATAGCCCATGAGACTACTCGTCATCCTCCTCGCGCTCTTCATCTATGTAGAAGCGCCTGCACAAGCCAAGAAACCGCAACCCACTGGCCAAACGCAGTTCAACCGTGCCGTCGCGCTGACCAATCAAGGCAAAATCAAGGAAGCCATCGAAGCCTATCGACAACTCCTGCACAAAGACCCCAAGCAAGCAGGCGCCCACCACAATATCGCATTCCTCTACGTTCAAACCAACGAGCCCAAAAAGGCCGAATACCACCTAAAACAGGCCATCCTCCATCAGCCGAGCGCCATTTCGCACTACAATCAGCTAGGCGCGCTCTATCTGGGGCAAGGTCGACTTCCAGAAGCCCAAAAACTGGCCGACCAAATGACCCAGAAGTTCCCCAACTCGGCCGATGCCCCCTTCATGCAAGGCATGGCCGCCGCTAGTCGACAAGACTGGACGCGATCCAAAGCCCAGTTCGAAATCGCCGCCAAACGCAATCCAAAGGACTTTCGCGCCCATTACAACATCGGCATGGCCGAATACGAACTGAATCGATTCGACGCGGCCGCAGCCGCCTTCCAAAAGTCTGCCGATCTGAGTCCCAACTATATCGCGGCATGGAAAGGCGCCGCCATGGCCTGGGAGGCCGCCAAGAAACCGGATCGGGCGCTGACCGCGCACACCAAAGTCCTGTCGATTCAGCCCGACGACCTGCCCAGCCGCCTAAAACGAGCCGTCATCCACGAGAACGCCAAGCGGCCGGACGAAGCCTTGGCCGACTACCTCGAAGTCCTCAAGCGCTACCCCCGCAACATCGACGCCCTGGTGCGCGCCGGCGCATTAGAGGGCGAACGACAGAACTTCGCCCCTGCGCTCAAACACTTTGTGGCCGCTGCCCAACTTCTGGACGACAAAAGCCCGCTCCATGGCGAACTGATGCTCGAGATCGGCTTTTGCCAACTCAAGCTAAGGCAATATGAACAGGCTCAGAAGGTCTATGCCGAACTGCTCAAGGCCAATCCCAAGAACCGACGCGCCTACGAAGGCCAATCCGAGGTCTTTGCCCACATCGACGACACCGACCTCCTCATTCGCCTGTGCCGCCAATGGTATGCCGAACTTCCCGACGATCCGCGCCCATTGATCAAAATCGCTCATGTTTATTCCACCCACAACCAGCCTCAAATGGCCGATCGCGAGTATCAGGCCGCAATCGCCGCCTTCGCCGATAGCGCCTATGTTCGCATGGAGTACGGGCAGTTTCTGCGCAGCCAATCCCGCTATCAAGAGGCCATCGATCAGTTCGATGCCGTGCTCAAACTCAATCCAAAGGATGCGTCCGCGCTGGCCGCAAAGGCCCAAACTCTGGAAGCCAAGCAAGATTGGGCGGCAGCGATCGAAGCCTATAAGAAAGTGGCCGAGTTCGAAAACCTTTCGCCCAATGCCAAGATTTCTATCGCCGGCATGTACGAAAAAATGGGCAAAATGCCGGAGGCCGAAGCCGCCTACCGAGAGGCAGCATTCGGCGATCCGCCCAGCGCTCTCGCCTTTGGCAAACTGATCGAGATGCTCTCCGCGCAAAAGCGCGTGCCGGATGCCGTAGACGCCTTCAAAACCTACTTTTCCAAGCTCTCCGATCCTACGCCGCTCTATGGCAACTTGGCGATCTTCCTGGCCAAGCACGATCGAATGCCCGAAGCGCGAAAACTCTTTGAGGACGCCATCGCCGCCAAACCCGACGACAAGCGGCTTTACGGCTACTACGGCTTTTTTCTTAAGAGCCAAAACCAGCACGAAGAGGCGATCGGCTACTTCAAGAAGCTCGCCTCGATGGATCCGACGGACACCTGGGGGCGCCTCCATATGTCCTTCTCGATCCGCGCTCTCAATCGGGAGTCCGAGGCGCTGGAAGTCCTAAAAGAAGCCAATGCGGCCAATCCCGACGATATGGCCATCTATCCCGTCTTCTTCGAGGTGGCTGCGAAGCTCAACAGAGAAGACGTCTACGAAAAGTCGGTCGAAACCCAGGCCCGGCGCTTCAGCGGTCAGCGCGTCGCGGTCCAACGATACGTCGATTACCTGATAACGAAGAAGCGCACGGACGAGGCCTCGGCATTCTGCATCCAGGCGCTGCGCGCGCGACCGAACGACGATGTGATCTTGGACACGACGATCGCAATGTTCGAGAACCAGAGCGCCTTTGCCGCCGCGCTGCCCTATTACGAGCGCCTGGCCGCCCTCCGTTCCGAAGATGTTTCGCTGCTTCGTCGATGGGCCGTCCGAGCCGAGGAGCATGGCTCGCCCAGCGTTGCGGTCAAGGCCTACCGAGCGCTGTTTGAGGCGGCGCCGGACGACTTCGGAGCCGGAATGAAATTGGCCGCCCTGCTGATCGAGACCCAACAGTTCGGCGCCGCGGTCGACGCCCTGCGCGAAGTGGTCGAAAGGCATCCCAACAAGACCGACGCCATCGAGATGTTGAAAAGAGCCGAAGCCGCCCACGCCCGGAGAAACCAATGAACTACAAACTCCTCGGCCGAACCGGCGTTCGCGTCTCCGAACTCTGCCTCGGTTGCATGACTCTGGGCGACGAGGCGGACGAACCGACTTCCATCCGCATGATCGAGCGCGCGCTGGACGCGGGCATCAACTTCTTCGATACGGCGAACGTTTACGCTTCTGGAAGGAGCGAGGAAATCGTCGGGAAAGCGCTTAAGAGCCGACGGAACAGCGTTGTCATCGCCACCAAAGCGCGGGGCCGGGTGGGGGATGGCCCGAACGACGAGGGTCTCTCGCGCTACCACCTGATGCAACAACTGGAGATCAGCCTGCGCAAACTTCAGACCGACCGCATCGACCTATACCAAGTTCATCGCTGGGACGACAGCCTGCCGATAGAAGAAACCCTCCGCGCCTTGGACGATATGGTGCGCCAAGGCAAAGTCCTCTACATCGGTTGCTCCAACTTCGCCGCATGGCAGCTCGCCAAGTCGCTTTGGAAGAGCGATAAACTCGGCTTGGCAAGGTTCGAGAGCCTTCAGCCGCGATACAACCTGATCGATCGCGCGATAGAGACCGAACTGCTGCCCCTTTGCCTCGATCAACAAATCGGCGTCATGGTCTATAGCCCCTTGGCGGGCGGCATTCTGACCGGCAAATACCGGCAAGGCGAGCCGTTTCCGCCCGGCACGCGCGGCGCCGAGAGCGAACTATTCCGTCGCATTCGCGCTCTGCCGCACAATCTGGAACGCGGGCAGAAACTGGCCGGGATGTTGCAAGAATTGCCTCGACCGCCGGTCCAATCCGCCATTGCTTGGACGCTCGGACATCCGGCTATAACCAGCGCGATCATCGGCGCGCGAAACCCGGAGCAGCTAGAATGGATCCTCAACGACTGGCCAGGCCCCCTGCCGCCCGAAGAGCAAAAACGGCTCAACGAAGCCAGCCAACCGCCGCCGATCAACTGATTTCGAAGCGTCCCCACGAGCCCAAAGAACGGGCCAGGACGGGCCGGGAGGGCGAGCGTCCCCGCGAGCCGAAAGAACGGGCCAGGACGGACCGGGAGGGCGAGCGTCCCCGCGAGCCGAAAGAACAGGCCAGGACGGACCGGGAGGGCGAGCCTTTGGGAGGGCGAGCGTCCCCGCGAGCCGAAAGAGCGGACCGGGAGGGCGATCGTCCCCGCGAGCCTAAAAGAACAGGCTGGCGTTCCGTCCGAACGGGATTTTTTCGAAATGTAGCACAATTTTGAGTACGAATCCCATCCAAATAAGGTCGCCCATCGCCGGGCTGCACGCCCTTCATGCCCTGAGGTCGTTTGACTTCAAGCCAGGCCATCGGCTATAATTAGGCCGCTTTAATCGCCCGTTTCGGTTGCATGGAGGCATGCGCTTTGGGGCGAACCGATCCGAAGGAGGGATTTTACGGATGCGATTTTCACGCCGACCGTTACCCGCCAGGCGAAGCAGCGCGATTGCGCCGATCGCCGCGGGCATGGCGCTGGCGTCGCTCTGTGCGGCTTGGATGGCTGCCGGAGCGTTCCTAGCGCCCGTTGTTCTGTTGACCCTGCTTGCGCTTTGCGCATTGAGATACCGATTGGCGACTCCGGTCGCCTTTTTGATTTCTGGCCTGGCTCTGGCAAGCCCCGATAGCGAGCACGTCAGCGAGGCCAACCTTGTCGTCCCCAACCTGTCCGATACTGCAACAGCCAGTTTTCTGGGCATGTCGGGACACAACCTGTTGATGATCGGCATCGTCGTCTCGCTGCTCGGTATGGTGTTCGGGCTGGCGGTCTATTCCCAACTCAGGGGCATGCCCGTGCACAAGTCGATGCTGGAGATCAGCGAACTGATCTACGAAACCTGCAAGACCTACCTGCTGACCCAGATGAAGTTCATCACCATCCTCTGGTTCTTCATCGGCGCGGTCATCACGGCCTACTTTGCGTTCTTCCTAAAGTTCGAGCCGGTCAAGGTCGTAATCATCCTGATCTTCTCGCTGGTCGGCATCGCGGGCAGCATGGTGGTAGCCTGGTTCGGCATTCGCGTGAACACCTTTGCCAACTCGCGCACGGCGTTTGCGGCGCTGGGCGGCAAGCCGTTCCCCTGCTACGCCATTCCGATCAAGGCAGGCATGAGCATCGGCATGTTGCTGATCTCGGTCGAACTTTTGATCATGCTCGGCATCTTGCTCTTCATCCCCGGCGACTATGCGGGCGCCTGTTTCATCGGCTTTGCAGTCGGCGAATCGCTCGGCGCGGCCGCGCTTAGGGTAGCGGGCGGAATCTTTACCAAGATCGCCGACATCGGCGCCGACCTGATGAAGATCGTCTTCAAGATCAAGGAAGACGATGCTCGAAACCCGGGCGTCATTGCAGACTGCACAGGCGACAACGCAGGCGACTCGGTCGGTCCGTCGGCAGACGGCTTCGAGACCTACGGCGTAACCGGCGTCGCGCTGATCACCTTCATCCTGCTGGCGGTTACCAATCCAGCCGTGCAGGTTCAACTGTTAGTCTGGATATTCGTCATTCGCGTCATCATGGTCGCCGCAAGCGCGGTGGCTTACTTTGTAAACGACGCGATCGCCAAGGCCAGATATGGGGCGGCTAATGAATTCAACTACGAGGCGCCGCTCACTTCGTTGGTTTGGATCACCTCGATCCTCTCCATCGGCCTGACCTTTATCGCCTCTAAGATGCTCATCCCCACGCTGGACGGAAACGACAACTTGTGGCTGCCGCTGGCCGGAATCATTACCTGCGGAACGCTCGCGGGCGCCATCATCCCCGAGTTGGTCAAGGTCTTTACGTCCACCGAATCGGGGCACGTCAGCGAAGTCGTTACGTCATCCAGGGAAGGCGGCTCGTCGCTCAACATCCTCTCCGGTTTCGTCGCTGGCAACTACAGCGCGTTCTGGCTGGGCGCCACGATCACCGGCCTGATGGGCATCGCCTGGTGGCTCAGTTCGCATGGGCTCGGTCAGCTCATGACCATCAACAATCACGACGCATCGGCCGTCTTTGCGTTCGGTCTGGTGGCCTTCGGCTTTTTGGGCATGGGGCCGGTTACCATCGCGGTCGATAGCTACGGCCCGGTAACCGATAACGCTCAGTCCGTCTACGAGCTCTCCATGATCGAATCGCAGCCGAACATCGAAGCGGAGCTTAAAAAAGACTTCGGCATCGACGCCAATTTCGAGTTGGCCAAGCACAATCTGGAGGCCAACGACGGTGCGGGCAATACGTTTAAGGCAACGGCCAAACCGGTCTTGATCGGCACGGCGGTGGTCGGCGCAACCACGATGATCTTCTCGATCATCCTGATGCTGACCAACAAACTGCAGCCCGAACTGCTTGCCAAACTCTCCATCCTCTATCCGCCGTTCTTGCTGGGTCTGATCGCGGGCGGCGCGGTCATCTACTGGTTCACCGGCGCATCGACCCAAGCCGTAACGACGGGCGCCTATCGAGCGGTCGAGTTCATCAAGAAGAACATCAAGCTAGAAGGCGTCGAAAAGGCGTCGATCGAAGACAGCAAAAAGGTCGTCGAGATCTGCACCCAATACGCGCAAAAGGGAATGTACAACATCTTCTTCACCGTGTTCTTGGGCACGCTCGCGTTTGCCTGCTTCGAGTCGTTCTTCTTCATCGGCTACCTGATCGCCATCGCGCTGTTCGGCCTGTTCCAAGCGCTCTTTATGGCTAACGCCGGCGGCGCATGGGACAATGCCAAGAAGATCGTAGAGGTGGAACTGAAAGAGAAGGGCACCGATCTGCACGCGGCCACAGTCGTAGGCGATACGGTCGGCGATCCGTTCAAGGACACCTCGTCCGTCGCGATGAACCCGATCATCAAGTTCACCACGCTCTTTGGGTTGCTGGCGGTCGAACTGGCCGAGCAACTGACGACCGACCAGCGACATATTGCAGCGGGCTTGCTGTTCCTGGGTTGTCTCTACTTTGTCCATCGGTCGTTCTACGGCATGAGAATCCAGACAGGAAAGCTGGTAAAAGCGCACTAGCTGCAAACCTAAACCCGATGTATACTATGCGGGGCGAGATGGCCAATTCGCCCCGCATTTTGCTCTGAGGAGCATACTATGAAGACCTTCGCTATGGTGTTGCTTGCGTCGCTGCTCGTTGCAGGCCATTCGCAAGTTACTCTGATCTCCAGCACGTTCGATACGGATGACGAGGGCTGGAACATTTTCTCGGACGGGCGAGACTTTCAATGGGTGAGCAACGTCGGCAACCCGCCCGGCTCGGTCTTCGCCATCGATATCACCAATGGTCAGTGGTGGTACTTCCGTGCATCCGATGCGTTTTTGAGAAACAAGAGCGCGGCCTATGGCGGCACGCTCTCTTGGCAAATCAACTGCAACGCTCGCGACGCGTCGAACAACACGATTCCCGATGTCGTCCTGATCGGAGCAGGCATGACGCTCGTCTACGATCTGCCTCAACCAGTCGTCAACGTCTGGCACCCCTACTCGGTCTCGCTGGTCGAGACTGCAGGCTGGCGGATCAACTCGTTTACGGGCGCGGTTCCGACCGAAGCGCAGTTTAGAGCCGTTTTGGCCAACTTGACGGCTATGCGTCTGCGCGGCGAGTTTCGCACCGGCGCCGATCAGGCCTATCTGGACAACGTCGCCATGACCGGATTCTGCCCGTCTCAAGGTCAGATGATCGGCGATTTGAACGGCGACCGGATAGTGGACGACACCGACCTGTCTCTCGTGCTAGAGGCGTTTGGACAGACGGGTTGGGCGATGGCGGAAGACACCAACTGCGACGGCATCATCGACGACATCGATCTGGCGAATGTGCTAGAGAACTTCGGTCGGACGTGGTGAGGATTTCGAACAAGACGAAGGCCCCTCTCACACCCCGCCGTCGCTCAGGTCCTTCTTCTCCAACGTAACCGGCCTCGCCGATATGCTCCGGTCGCCCACGGTCAACGTCAATCGCGCGATCTTGGACTGAAACTCCATGTCCTTGCTCACCGGCTCTTGTCCCGTCTCGCTCGCAACCAGCGCCATTCGAACCCGCGGCTGCTCTAGCTTCAGTTCGATGCGCGCAGTGTTGGCCACTGTGTTGGCGTCGGCCTCTACGGGCGGCTGACCCTTCATCGCGGCTCCCAACTGCATCGCCCATGCAAACTGCCGCTGCTGTTGGGGGGTCAGAATCTTGACCGCCACCGCTTCGCCCTTCTGGAGCGCATCCTTCTGCATGGCCGACAGCGACCCGTAAAGCCTATACGCGGCTCGAGTAGCCGGGTCTTCCTTGAGGTCCATCAACGAGCCAATGCCCATCAGAGCGGGCATTGCAATCCGCGAACTAAAGGTAAACGTCCCATCTCCAGAACCCGCTGTGGGCATCGAGAGCGAGTTCTGCCGTTCGGCCAGTGCGTGTATCTGCGGTTCGGTCAGATGCGCGATCTCGCCGAGGTCGTCCAAAGTTTGCTGCCGTTTGACGCCGTCCTTGGAGTAAAACCACTTTGCGAACTTCTCTTGCGAAACGTCGTGCAGTCGAGCAAAGGGCCTCTCCTCATATTGAACGATCGCCCAGTCGCCGTCCAGACGGCCCAGATATCGCTTCTCTGTCAGATAGTTCAGCGCGGCCTTGAGCGTCCCCAGCATATCGGGCGGGTTGGTGGCATCGTCAGGAGAATAGAGCGGATAGTACTCGGCGGCCAAGCAGACCTTCGCCTTCTTCGCGGCATCGGCAGTCAGGATCGCCGCTCGGTTCAGCGGATCGGTCTTGATCGCTGGATTGGCATCGGTAACACGGGCCAAGATTCGCTCATCGTCGATCTCCTTCGATTCCTTCTTGGTCATGCGCCAGATCATCTCCGCCAGCTTCCAATCGGCCGGGTTCAAAGCGCGATCGGTATCGAACAGATCGGCGATACCGCCGCCGATCGAAATGTCGCGACTGATAAACCGCGCCATAACGCGATTGCCCGGCTGTTCTGGCGGGCCAATGGTGTAGGTTACTTGCCCAGTATCCGGGCTTTGATACAGCACGACGATGATCTCTTGCATGGCTTGCGCGCGCTCTTCCTGCTCTCGCAAGCCTTGCCGCGCAGCCTCCGGAATCTGGACTTCCGCGCCCGCGGAATCGACTGCTCTGATCGACATAACCGCCGAGTTTCGTTTTCTCCACATCTCCAGCGTGTCGGGCGGAACAGGAGTGTTCTGGGCGGCCGTGCTAAAGGCCAAGGGTTCGCCGGCTTTCAATCGAGCCAAATCGGGCGGGCTAAGACGCGCGAACGTGGCCGCGGCCACCCAATCCTCCCAACTGGTCAAGAATCCCATCGCCTTGTCCAGCAATAGTCGCTTGGCTTGTTCTTGGCTGACGGCGATGCCATCTTTGGCCGTGTCGACGCGCATCTGCTTGGCCTCGGCCAACATTTCGTCAAACCCGACCTTCGAAGCACGCGCCAATGCCTGGCTGGCCATTGCTCTCAGCAGATCCTGGCTCAGCGCGCGCATGTCGCGAGCATACTGCTCGTCGGCTCGGCGCAAATCGCCCTTCTGATAAAGCGTATATTCTGCGCCGCCCGATCCGTCTCGCTTGCTCCAGTCAAAATCGAATGCCTCGGCCAGTCGCGACAAAACCTCGTGCAAGGGCTTGCCCTCGGCCACCAAGATAGCTCGGTGCTCTGCAATGGCGCGGTCGGCGATCAGCTTCACGCCAGACTGCGCAGAAAGCTCGGTCAGCAGAGCGCCCAACGGCTTTCCTGCCGCGTAGACGGCGGTCGATTTGTTCAATCGCTCGTCAGCGGTCGCATCCAAGTGAGATTGAGCATGAACAACCGCGACAGAAACCAACAATCCTATGAGCAAGCAAGCACGATGCATGGAAGAACCTCCTAAACTGATTCAAATACGGGCGTAGGCGCCGCCGGTTTCACTCTCAATGGGCGTTAGGCCGAAAACTCAGCACCGGGCAACCCGCCAACCGAACCACTTTCTCTGCAACCGAACCGAACAGCACATGCTTCCAGCCGGTGTGTCCATGGGTGGCGATGACGATCATGTCGGCGGCGACTTCCTTGGCGTGTTCGACAATCTGGTCGCACGGTTCGCCTCGAACCGTCTTGCCTTCGGCCTCAATGCCTTGCGATCGGAGCTCTTGAACGAGCTTTTTCATCTCCTCTTCCGCCGACTTTCGAAGCTCGTCTTCGTAGAGCGCCGTCTCGAAGCCAATGGATGCAGGAGCGAGCGGAATCGGCGGAACGACGTGAATCAGGTAGAGTTTCGCGCCAAACTGCTTTGCCAGACCCTTAGCCATCGCAAGCGCGGCCATAGCCGGATCGCTAAAATCGGTCGGGCAGACGATCTTCGATAGTTGAAGCATTTTTAGGCCTCCTTGAGGCGCTCCCACGGTGGATTCTGCTCGGACATTTTGTCCAGGGTGCACGCGGCCAGCTCTTGCTCTACGCGCTCCCGCATTCGCGACCAGCTGGCATGGGCGGCGCATGGCTTTTCCGGCCGGCAGATGTCGCGCTTGTCCAGCAGACACTGCGCCTTCTCGATCGGGCCTTCTACGGCGTGCACGATGTCGAGAAAGCTGATCTGGTCTGCAGGTCGCGCTAATGAAAACCCTCGGACGCGGCCCTTGTGCGCGTTGATCAATCGACCTCGAACCAACAGGTCGAATATCGAATAGAGAAAATGGACCGACACCTCGGCTTCTGCAGCCAAGTTCTTGACGGTTTCGACGGCGCCTTCGCCCTTTGTGGCAAGAATCGCCATCGTTCGCACGGCATACTCGGTCCTTGCGCCCAATTCCAGAAGCCTGACCATGCTGTTTGCCTCGCTTGGTTAAATAGCTTTACTGGACTGGAGTATACCTGTTACTTCAGCGCTTCGGCGCCGGAGACCACTTCTAAGATCTCTTTCGTAATCGAAGCTTGGCGCATTCGGTTCATCGTCAGCGTCAGTTCTTTGATCATCTTCCCCGCATTGTCGCTGGCCATCGACATGGCCGTCATGCGCGCGCCGTGCTCGCTTGCGGAGGCTTCCAAAAGCGCCTGAAAGACCTGGTTGAACAGGTAGCGGGGCAGAAGCTTGGCCAAAAGTTCGGGCGCCGGAGGCTCAAAAAGAAAGTCTCGGCTGTGCCCGCCGTCGCCTTCTTCTACTGGCGGCTCGATGGGCAGCAATTGCACGACCGTCGGTATCTGGGTCAGCGGGCTGATGAACTTGGGAAAAACCAAGTGCACAGCGTCCACTGAGCCCGACTCAAAGGCGTCTCGCAATCGATTCGTCAGTTCCATGGCCTGCTCGACGGTAACGCCCGTGTTCGGCATCGAATCGGCAAAGGCAATCTGGTAGTCTCGCCGCGAAAAGAACTGATGACCGCGCTTTCCCATGCAAAAGAGCGTCGCGTTGCTTCGATCAACGTCTCGGAGCACATCGGTCGCCTTTCGAATGACGTTCAGATTGAACGAGCCGCACAGCCCGCGATCCGAGGTCAGAATCAACGTTCCAACTTGTCGAATCTCGCGCTTTTCCAACAGAGGATTGGGCGGCAGATCGCCCGCACGGCCCAGTTCCACCATCACTTCGCGCATCTTTTCGGCATAGGGCCTGGCGGCCAGCGCGCGATCCTGCGCGCGGCGCAGTCGCGCCGCCGACACCAGCTTCATGGCGCGGGTGATCTGCTGAATGTTCTTCGCGGCTTTTATGCGCCCGCGAATGGCGCGGACGGACATCATGACAGATTGTGCTCCCGCTTAAACTCGGCTTTGTACTCTTCAATCGCCTTGCGCAGCGTCGCCTCAAGGTCGCTTGTCAGCTCTTTCTCTCGCCGGATCGTCTCGGTCAGTTCGGGATATTTTTCGGCGATGAACGGGTGAAAGCCCTTCTCAAAGTCGGCAGCCTTCTCAACCGGCAAATCGTCCAAGTAGCCCTGAACGGCCGCAAAGATGATCGTGATCTGCTGCTCCACCGGCATCGGCACATATTGCGGCTGCTTCAAAACTTCGGTCAGTCGCAGTCCCCTGTTCAGCTGGTTCTGCGTTACCTTGTCCAGGTCGCTGGCAAATTGTGCAAAGGCCAATACTTCTCGGAACTGCGCCATGTCCAGCTTCAGGCGTCCGGCTGTCTGCTTCATTGCTTTAATCTGTGCCGATCCGCCCACTCGGCTGACCGAGATTCCGACGTTAATCGCCGGGCGCGCGCCTGCAAAGAAGAGGCTCGGCTCCAGATAAATCTGACCATCGGTGATGGAGATGACGTTAGTAGGAATGTAGGCCGACACGTCGCCCGCTTGCGTTTCAATAATCGGAAGCGCTGTGAGCGATCCGCCGCCCTTTTCGGCGCTCAGTTTGGCCGCGCGCTCCAACAATCGAGAGTGCAGGTAGAAAACGTCGCCGGGATAGGCCTCGCGGCCAGGCGGTCGGCGTAACAGCAGCGAAACAGCGCGATAGGCTTGCGCCTGCTTCGAAAGGTCGTCGTAAACCGCAAGCGCGTGCTGGCCCTTGTCTCTAAAGAATTCGCCAATGGTGCAACCTGTGTAGGGCGCCAAAAACTGCAAACTGTTCGGGTCGCCCGCTGCCGCCACGACGATGGTCGTGTAAGCCATGGCGCCGTGATGCTCAAGCGTATTGACGATGCGGGCGACGGTGGCCATCTTTAGGCCGATCGCGACGTAGACGCAGAAGACCGGGCTGTCGGTGTCGTGCGTGTACTTTTGATTGATGATGGTATCGATAGCAATGGCGGTCTTACCGATCGATCGGTCGCCGATGATCAGCTCTCGCTGGCCGCGTCCGATCGGGATCATGCTATCGATCGCCTTGATTCCAGTCTGAAGCGGCTCTTTGACCGGTTGGCGGTCGATAACGCCGGGAGCCAGAATCTCTAATCGCCGGTACTCGTCGGCCACAATTGGGCCTTTGCCGTCCACCGGGCGCCCTAGAGCGTCTACCACGCGCCCCAACACGGCGCTGCCAACCGGCACCTCGACGATTCGGCCCGTTCGGCGCACCGGGTCGCCCTCTTTCAATTCTTCGTCCGATCCCAGGATCACGACGCCGATGTTGTCTTCTTCTAAGTTCAGCGCCATGCCCATCATGTCGCCGGGGAAGGCCAGCAGTTCGCCCATCAGCGCGTCGGGCAGGCCGTAAACTCGGGCAATGCCGTCGCCAACCTGAAGCACCGTGCCCACGCTCTCTGCGTCGGCAGTCTTCTGAAACTCCTGTATTTCCTTTGCCAGTATGCTGGTTATTTCTTCGGGCCTTATCGCCATTGTTTCACCTCGGTCTCTATCGTTACACCGCGCGGCGCCGCTCGATCTCCAAGCGCGCGCTGTCCCTCATCTCGTCCAAATATCTACGGATGCTTCCATCCACCTCATAATCGCCGATCACCGCTCGAACGCCGCCGATCAGGGACGGCTCTGTTTCAAAGTCGGCCTCGATCTTCTTGCCCATCGCCTTTTCTAACGATTCGACGATGCGCTGTCGGTCGCCTTGCTCTAAGGGCAGGGCAGAATAGACCACTGCCTTGGCCATGCCCAGATGATCTTCCAAAAGCCGGTTGTATTCGTCGCGAACCTCTTCAAATAGCAGCTCTCGATCCTTTTGGATCATCACCTCAAGGAGCCGCATGGTGAGGGGATGGACCGACTCTCGAAAGAGCTGCTGGACGATCTCCGTTTTGCGCTCGTCGGCTACCAACGGGTTGTACATCGCCCTGCGAAGCTCTTCGCTGCCGTTGATCGTATTGGCCGTTTCGTCCAGGTCTTTGGCGACGCGCTCGGCGGCCTGCTGCTCCAATGCGCTCACAAAGAGCGCCCTTGCATATCGCCGCGCCAGCTTCAGATCCACTTAGCGCGCTCCCGCCTTGGCGATAAACTCTTCGACCAGTCGCTTGTGCCTCGGCTCGTTCATCTCTTCGTTGAGCAACCGTTCCGTCGCCTTCAGCGCCAGATCCGTTACAAAGGTCTGCATCTCTGTCAGAGCCTTCTCCTGCTCCAGCCGAGCCTGTTCTTGCGCGCGGCCGACCACTTCTTCGCCTTGTTTGCGCGCTTCTTCAAGAATATCTTCCCTCAGTTTTTGCGCCTCGCTGACCGCCGACTGAATTTTCTCTCGCGCTTCAATCTCGATCTGAGCCAATCGATACTCATAATCCGACCGAACGCGATCCATGTGCGCCCGGTCGGCTTCGATCTTGTCATAGGTCGAAGCAATGTCCTGTCGGCGAGATTCCAATTGCGCTTTCATCGGGTTCCACAGAAACTTGCTGAGGATAAACAGCAAGATCAGAAACCCAACGCCCTGGATGATCAGGATGTTGAAGTCGATGCCTAGCAGCGACAGCAAGTCTCCGCCGCCGCCGTGGCCGTCGTCGGCCGCCAGCGACCATGCCAGCCCCTTTGTCCACAGGGTGTCCATCATCTCATATGCTCCTTCGGACAGCCCGGCGAGAAACTGCGCCGGGCGCCAGGCTCAATTAGCCCTTAAACTGGGTAACCAGATCCGCGACTGCAGGCAACCGGCCCTGCAGCAGGAAGAACATGACCAGAGCGTACAAAACCAGCGACTCGATAAACGCGAGCGCAATGATCATCGCCGTCTGGATTCGACCGGCCAACTCTGGCTGGCGAGCCATGCCTTCCATGGCGCCGGCGGCCGCCTTGCCCTGACCGATGCCCGCGCCAACGACGGCTAACGGCAGACCCAGGCCAGTGGCCAGCGCCAGACCGAACAGATAAAGTCCAATTCCTTGCTCCATTGATTACAGCCTCCTTCGTTTTTCTCCGTGTTGTACCGCCCGCAGGCGAGTTTGTCTCTTCTAGTGATGCGCCTCGGCATGAGCGTGTTCGTCATGGTGCGCGGTCATCAGCCCAAGATAGATCGCCGTCAACAACGAGAAGACGAACGCCTGGACGAACGACACCAACACGCCGAAAACTAATATGGGAAACTGGATCGGCAGAGGAAAATAGTACGACTTGATCAGCGGTATCGCAAAGGTCGCGATCAGCGCCAAGATAACCTTCTCCTTGCCGAACATGTTTCCGTAAAGTCGAATCGCCAGCGAAAGCGGCTTGGCAATCTCGCCGACCAGTTCGATGACGAACAGCAACGGCGCAAGCGCGATAGGCACCTGCCCGCCGCCTGCAAAGTGACCAAAGTAGCCCTTGATTCCGTTAGCACGGATGCCTTCGAACTGCACATAAACAAAAACGATCAGCGCAAGCGCGATCGTCGTATTCAGACTGGCCGTCGGTGCGACGCCGCCCGGCATTAGGCCGATCAGATTAGAAAACAGGATGAAGAGAAAGAGCGTGCCGACAAGAGGGGTGTATTTGCGACCGGCCGGTCCCGTAACGCTGGTAACCATCCCTTCAAAGCTCTCGTACATCCATTCGCCCCAATTTTGAGCGCCGGTAGGTACGCGCTGGCGACGGGTGGAAGCAAGAATGGCGAAAACTGCGAGCCCAACGATGACGATCAGCGAGTACGCAACAAACGCATACGGATGCGGATGATGATCCAATGGACCCTCCTGTCCTTGGTTCTTGGCTTCTTGCCAGCGGCCAGATTATACCTTGTGAAATATTGCACAATGCAAGGGTTCGGGACAAAGGCGGCTATAATTCTGCCGAGATGACCGCCCTGATCCAATTCGCCGACATCGCCTTAAAGTCTTCCAGCAAGGAACTGCCCCAATGAGAAAAGTTACCTTCGGCGGCGCTAACAGCCTCGACAACTTCCTGGCTCGCCAAGACGACGCCGTCGACTGGCTCCGTTGGGGACCCGAGGCCGGCGAGATCATGAAGGAATACTGGAGCAACATCGACACCGTCATCATGGGGCGCCGCACCTATGAAGTCGCCAATAAAGGCGGCGGCGGTTTCTCCGGCATCAAGTGCTATGTCTTTTCGAAAACTCTTGAACCGAAGGAAGAAGGCGATCTGACCATCCTCAACTCAGACCCGGTCGAGAAAGTCCGAGAGCTGAAGGCTCAACCAGGCAAGGAAATCTGCGTCATGGGCGGAGGGCTGCTAGCCAAACCGCTCTTCGAAGCCGGCCTGATAGACGAAATCGGATTCAATGTCCATCCTGTGCTGCTGGGACGCGGGATCCCGCTCTTTCACGAGATGAGCCGCCAGATCGACCTCGAGCTTCTGGAGTGCAGACCGTTCAAAAACGGCTGCGTCTATCTGCTCTACAAAGTGGTCAATCCGGCGGATTAGACGCGTCCTAACACCCGATGCCAAAGTTTTCCAAAACGATGGCCAAATCCGAGTCGTCCACCAATCCGTCTCCATTGAAATCCTCTGCCAGACCCGACCCCGTTTGACCGAAAGCCGTCAAGACCAACGCTAAATCGGTGTCGTCCACACAACCGTCGCAATTGGCATCGCCCGCAGGCAACGGCGCGTCGAGCGAGATCCGTATTGCGAGATCGCCGTCAGGGTCGGTATTGTCGTTGTACAGCGAATCGGGAACGCAAATGAACAGATACGCGGCATTGTGCGGGATCCTCACAATGATTTGACGCACTTGCGTAGAATGGCTCGATATCCGAAAGTCCTCCGGTATGTCGGTCGGGAGGTTGCCGAAGTAGGTCCCTCCGCTCAGAGCCGACAGTCCGCAAGTCGATATCGCATCAGGAACGCGATGCTGCTCGGACGTGGCCAACAGCGCGTTGGACGAACTGAAGACGCCGATCATGGTGTACGCGTCGTCGCTAAACTGCGGGCCGGCTCGCCAATCCCCGATCGTTTCGATCTTGATCGTCTGACCGGGCACGAGCCCGACCGATGTCAGACTGACGATCAGCGGATTAAGAGGCGAATCTTGATTCGTTCTCAGAAACGTCCCCCTTGGATTAATCGCGAAAGTCGCTTGGCACAAAGCGGTAGCGACCGATAATGCCGCCAGCGCAACTGTCATCGTCGTTCTCATGCAACCCCCTTTGCTGGATCGATCCAGCAATGTCGTCAACCCTCTTAGCACCCCGCGCCAAAGTTCTCAAGCACGATCGCTAAGTCGATGTCGTCCACCGAGCCGTCGTTGTTCAAATCCTCAGCCAATCCGCTGCCGGTTTCGCCGAACATCGAGAGCACACGGGCCAAGTCAGTATCGTCGGTGCACCCATTGCCGTCCACATCCCCAGGAACGCGCCCAAACAGATTGGCGGCCAGCGTCGCCACTTGCTGATCGGTCAAGATCAAGTCATAAACGCGCAACAGGGCGATCCGCCCGTCCGCATACTCGTTAAGCCCTCCGCCCGACAAGTTGTCCAAGAAGAACGAGACGTGCGGCAGGTTCGCGTCCAGCACATCGCTGAAAACGTCGATCTCCATTCCGCCGTCCAAGTAGACTTTGACCGTGCCGGCGTCGACTGTAAAGACCGCATGATGAAAGGCGTTGATTGTGAAGTTCGTCGTCCCAGTGCCGTCCGGATAGGCTTCGAGAGCGCCGTCCGGATCGACGTAAAGGCCGGAGTCCAAGTTTCGATCCGATACGTCAAAAATCCTCTGCCAAGAACCGGTCGATTCGGTGAACTCGAACACCATCTCGATCGAGTACACGGTCCCCGAGGCTAAGGGCGCGAAGTGGAGCTGGAGACCGGCCTGGTCCGCCGGCGGATCCTCTCCGTCCCACCGAAACACGCGGCGCGATTGGCCGTAAACCGTTGCCGTCTCAAAGCCGTTCAGCGAGTAGGGATCCACCGACGTTAGAGATGGCCTTCCGCTCTCTTGAGCATCAAGCGTGTCGTTAAACAGATAGGTGGCTGCCGCCGTTTGAGCCGAGACCATCGAAAGGCAGAAAGCCGATAGCAGTACGATTGACGCAAGTCGCATGGAGAAGCTCCCTTTTTCTAAAGGAAACTATACAGCGGTTTTTCGAATGGGAATGGTGGGCGGTATTGGACTTGAACCAATGGCCTCTTCGGTGTGAACGAAGCGCTCTACCGCTGAGCTAACCGCCCATAATGCGTGTTTGGTGCGCAGGGTGGGACTCGAACCCACACGGGCTGCGCCCACATGGCCCTCAACCATGCGTGTCTACCAATTCCACCACCCGCGCTCCAATGCATTATAGCCCATTCCGTCAAGGAACCGAACAGCCTCAACTTCGTCTTGGTATAATGGCCAAGGATGAACCTAACCGATAGCTTTCTCAGCGCGTTTGCAAGCCTAAGGGCCAACAAAATGCGCACCTTTCTCACCATGCTGGGCGTCATCATCGGCGTCGCAGCCGTCATCACCATGGTCGCCATTGCCCAGGGCGCCCGCAAACAGACCATGGAGCGCATCGAATCGCTGGGTACCAACGTCATGAGCGTCGTCTCCGGCCAAGCCCGACGCGGCGGCGCCATGCTAGGGTTTGGCAGCACGCAGACGCTGACCGTGGACGATGCCGAAGCGATCCTCAAAGAGTGCAGCGCCGTCGGAAGGGTCTCGCCCGAAACCAGCCGCAACTTCCAAGTCAAGTATCAAAACAGCAACACCCTCACCAAC
This sequence comes from Armatimonadota bacterium, assembly GCA_013359125.1. Taxonomy (NCBI): domain Bacteria; kingdom Bacillati; phylum Armatimonadota; species Armatimonadota bacterium. The sequence continues at coordinate 62,289 of JABWCR010000013.1, forward strand.
ATCAACGCCGTCGGCCAGGACCACAGTGCCATTCGCAACCTGCAGCTGTCGGACGGACGCTTCATCAACGAGCGCGAGGTCCGCACCATGGCGCGGGTCGCAGTTCTGGGCGACACCGTATGGCAAAACTTGTTCAACGGATCGTCCGCCGTCGGCAAGCGCATCCGAATCGGCGGCAGCAGCTTCGAGGTGATCGGCGTTGCCAAGCCAAAGGGCGGCCAAGACTTTAGAAACCCCGACGACGCCGTCTATATCCCGGTTACCACGGGGATGAAGCGGCTAATGGGCGTCAACTTCATCCGAAACATCACAGTCCAGGCCCGTGCGGCAGAACTAATGAACACCGCGCAGCAACAGGTCGAACAGCTCTTGATCAAGCGGCACAAACTCCCCCCAAACGGCGACCTCGACTTCCGCATCTTTAACCAAGCCGAGTTTGCCGAAACCGCCGAACAAACCTCGGCCACGTTCACCTTCTTGCTGGCAGGCGTCGCATTGGTATCGCTGCTGGTCGGCGGTATCGGAATCATGAACATCATGCTGGTTTCGGTTACCGAGCGCACGCGCGAGATCGGCTTGCGCAAAGCGATCGGCGCAAAGCGGCTGGACATCCTGCTTCAATTTATGATCGAGTCGTTCGTCATGAGCGCATTGGGCGGCGCGCTGGGCATACTGTTAGGATTCGCCGCCGGATCCCTCATCGGCCAGCAATCGGGATGGGAGTTAGTGATCCCGCCCTGGTCGATTGCCGCCTCTTTTGGATTTGCCGCATTCATCGGAATCTTTTTCGGCCTCTATCCGGCGGTTCGCGCCTCCGGACTGCAGCCGATCGAGGCATTGAGGTACGAGTAACCACTCAGGAGGAAGCACAATGAAACGCACACTGTTTTTCGCCTTAACATCGCTGGCGCTGGTCGGTATGGCCTGCGCTCAGCCGCCAAACATGACGCCCGAAATGCGCAAGCGCATGGAGGCATGGACAAAGTTCCGCGACCAGCACAAGAACACCCAGCAGCTCAGCGGCCTGGTGCGCGGCATGGCCCGATTGCAGGAAGAGGGCAAGCCGCTCGACGCCAAACAGTCTAAAGCGGTCGTTGCAATTCTGGAGCCGTTGAGCAAGAAGCCCAAACTGACCCAGGACGATGCGCGCAAGACGCAGATGGCGCTGCAAAAAACGCTCACAGCGGCCCAACTGAACACCATTAGCCGAGCCCGCACCCAAGATCGACAGCGCATGGGCGGCGGAGGCGGCAACTCAGGCGGGGGCGGCGCCAGACCGAACGGCGCGCCCGGCGGGGGCAACAATCGCCCAGGCGGTGCCGGCGGCGGCCAAGGCCGCGGCATGATGGACCTCGATCCCGCCAAGCTCAAGGACTATAACCCGTTCTATACCGGCGCGAAGCCCGCAGCGTCGTTCTTAGAGCGCGGCCAAAACGAGTTCAAGCAGTTTCTGGCCGAACTGAAAAAGAAGGCGAAGTAATCCATGGCGATCGTCGCGCAAGGCATTACCAAAGAATATCGGATGGGCAAGGTCATCGTCAAGGCCTTGCGCGGCGTAGACTTGGTGATCGAACCGGGGGAGTTCGTGGCCATCATGGGCCCCTCCGGTTCGGGTAAGTCTACTTTTATGAACATCGTCGGATGCCTCGACCGGCCGACAACCGGCGAGTACATCCTTAACAACGAGAAAGTCAGCACGATGTCGGATAGCCAACTAGCCGACGTGCGCAACAAGTACATCGGTTTCGTCTTCCAAACGTTTAACCTGCTCCCCCGAATGGACGCCCTGCGCAATGTCGAACTGCCCTTGCTTTACGGCGGCGACCGCAATCGTGTGGCCAAGGCGAAAGAAGCCCTGGAGCGAGTCGGATTGGGCGACCGGATGAAGCACAAACCGAACGAGATGTCGGGCGGCCAGCAACAGCGCGTCGCCATCGCCCGAGCGATCGTCAACGATCCCGTCCTGGTGCTGGCAGACGAGCCGACAGGCAACCTTGACAGCCGAAGCAGCGAAGAGATCATGGCGATCTTTCAACAACTGAACGACGAAGGCCGTACGATCCTCTTGGTAACGCACGAAAACGAGATTGCAGAGCACGCCAAGCGCATAGTGCGTTTCAGGGACGGCAAAATCGTCTCGGACGTACCGGTCGAAAGACAATTGCGAGCAAGAGATCTCTTGGAACGAATGCCTCAAGAAGAACTAGAAGTCGTGGTCTAAAAGTCCGACCGCGAATCGTAGTCCTTCAAACAACCCGGATCATCGACCTCTATCGGCAACGCATCGTACAAGCGCAACAGCGCGTTCAGCCCAACGTCTCTAAGCTCCAAAGCTTTGGTCGCCATCTCCGAGCTCAAACCCAACGGATGACCCCGCCTTCCCTGATAGACCGGCACGACCAGCGCAGCGCCGCCTCTCAACCCTTCAATAACCTGGGCGACCGTATCGGAAGAGACATCGGGACAATCGACCGGCAAAACCAAATAGGCGTCCCGCCCATCGCCAAGACCAATCTGAACCGAGGAGATCATCCCGCGCGACGGGTCGGGGTTTGTCAAGACGACACCGCCCTCCGCCTGCATCCCGGGCGCAACGACAGCCCTAATCTCGTCTGCGCCGCCTATAGTTAGCGCATCGATGCATAACTGAAGAAAGGTAGAGCCTCTATGAGGATAATCCAACTTTGGACCGCCCATCCTGCGCCCTTCGCCCGCAGCCGGGATGATTCCGACGACTTTCAAACCAAGCCCTTTTCTCGATAGCCTGCCAACAGGCAGCGAACGTACATGATCTGACCGGCGTGATAATAGTCGTGCTCGCTGAGCATCTTGAACATATCGCCTGTCCGCATCCTTTCGCCGCCCCAAATGGGGCGCTCGATGTACAGATCGTCGTCCGAAAGCGCCGCCAAAGCGTCCAGCGTCGTGTCATAACCCTCTTCGGCAATCTCCAGCGCGGCGGCCAAAGACGACCCCGCGCTTCGAAACCGTCGCTCCATGGCCGTCCAATCGATCGCCCCCTCGCCAAAAGACTGAGAGCAGTTCACGATTTTGTCCGCGCCCACATGAAACACGATCTCGACGATCGAACCGTGCGCCCAGGGAAACCCCTTGAACGCAGGCGGCGCCCAACGCGCGTCTTCCTCCGCCAGATCTTTGACTGCCGACCGAAAACTATGATGCTTGCTGCCCTTATAGGCACGGTTCAATTGCTCCGTCAGCGACGCCACCAAAACGCGGCTCATGACTCGAATCTTCGCCAGAGGGCCCCCGAATCCTGCCAACCGAGGCAGGATTCGGGCAAACAAGCGCACAATAAGTAGAGCAATGTTCTCGAACGTGCCCCTAACCATTGGCGTCGAAGAGGAGTATCAGATCGTCGATCCCGAATCGCGCGAACTCTCCAGCTACGTCTCCAAGATCATGCCCACCGGCGCAGTGCGCCTGCAAGACCAGGTCAAAGAAGAGTTCATGCAGTCCCAGATCGAGGTCGGTAGCCGCGTCTGCAACAGCGCCGCCGAAGCCAGGCAAGAACTGACAAGACTGCGCGGCGCCTTGATAGAGATCGCGGGCAACGAAGGCAAGCGCATCGTCGCTGCCGGCACGCATCCCTTCTCGCGCTGGCTGGATCAAGAGGTAACGCCTCGGATGCGATACAAAGCGCTGGAAGAGGACCTTCAGGAAATCGCTCGAAGGCTGCTGATCTTTGGGATGCACGTTCATGTGGGCGTGGGCGACTTAGACCTCTCGATCGACATCATGAACCAGGCGCGCTACTTCTTGCCGCACCTCTTGGCGCTCTCCAGCAGTTCGCCCTTCTGGCACGGGCGACGAACGGGGCTTAAGTCGTACCGCTCGATGATCTTTAGCAACATGCCCCGCACTGGCATTCCCGATCCGTTCTCCTCCTACTCGGCCTATGACGACTTTATGGGCATCTTAGAATCGACCGGCGTGATCGACGACCGCACAAAGATCTGGTGGGACGTCCGCCCGCACCCCGTCTATAAAACGATCGAGTTCCGCGTCTGCGACGTGTGCACTCGGATCGACGACGCGGTCTGCATTGTGGCCATCGTTCAGTCGCTGGTGGCGATGCTGGTCGATCTGAGACGGGGCAATCGATCTTGGCGCGTCTATAGCCGCAACTTAATCGAAGAGAATAAGTGGCGAGCAGTGAGGCACGGAGTGCAGGGCGAGATGATCGATTTTGGCCTGGGCAAGAGCGTGCCCTACGCACAGCTGATTGAGGAAATTCTAGAACTGATCCAACCCTATGCAGAGCGATTGGGCTGCTGGGACGAGGCCGCGAGGGCCCGCGCGATCGTGGCCGAAGGGACAAGCGCCGACCGGCAGCTGGCGGTCTTCGACGCGACGGGCGGCGACCTGGCCAAGGTGGTCGATCACTTAATAGACCAAACCGCCCTAGGCACATAGCCTGTTGACCGGTTCTCCGTTTCCTGTTCAGAGAGCAAAGTTCACGAAGGCAGAGGGCAACCTCCCTGTCTTCGTTCCCCTCCCCAAACTCGCAAGAGAACTCAACGGGAGGGCGAGCGTCCCCGCGAGCCAAAAAAACGGGCCAGGCGGGCGAGCGTCCCCGCGAGCCAAAAGAACGGACCGGGAGGGCGAGCGTCCCCGCGAGCCAAAAAAACGGACCGGGAGGGCGAGCGTCCCCGCGAGCCGAAAGAGCGGACCGGGAGGGCGAGCGTCCCCGCGAGCCGAAAGAACGGACCGGGAGGGCGAGCGTCCCCGCGAGCCGAAAGAACGGACCGGGAGGGCGAGCGTCCCCGCGAGCCAAAAGAACGGACCGGGAGGGCGAGCGTCCCCGCGAGCCAAAAGAACGGACCGGGAGGGCGAGCGTCCCCGCGAGCCGAAAGAACGGACCGGGCGGGCGAGCGTCCCCGCGAGCGGGATTTTTTCGAAATGTAGCACAAATCTGAGTACGAATTACGCCCCAGAAAAACCTAATCGGTCGGGTTGAAGTTTTCGTAATGCTCGGCAGCCGCCGAGACCAAAACCATGCTGATCAAACCATTCAAAACCATCACCACCAAGAGATTGAGCAACAGCGGCGCTTTGACAAAGAAGAGCAAAGCCGCAACCCCAACCGCCGGCCCCGCCGCCAGCGCGATCAAAGGCATCATCAAGATTCCCACAATCGCCCGCTGAGTAAAGTCGGTCTGATCGGGATTCATCAAAAGCAGCAATGTCAGAGCCAAGAACACTGGAAAGAGCGTTGCCAACCCCGCCACAAGCGCATACAGCACATAGCCGGTCCAGGCAGGCTGAAAAATGATGGCCGCAACAGCGAAAATCGCTTCCAATAGCACAATGCTGCTCAAACTCCCGACCGTCTCAACGATGACGACCCATTTGGCCGAGAGCGGCAAGGGTTTCTGCATGTCCATACGCTTGAGCAGGTCCATTAGCGCATAGATCGACCCTATCAGGAATAGAATAATAAGGATGTACTGCGCGACGCCAAAGCCTGACAGCGCCGCCTTTTGGTGTCCGGGCGCCAGCATCGCCCGGCCGACCAACGCCCCGCCGATAGCGAGCACAGCCGCAACGGCGGGCACCCAGTAGGCCGCTCGTCCTGACATTCTGAACGAGATCAGAAGATCGCGCCACAGCAACGCCCAATGCCCCGTCGGCCGCCAGCGTTGCATCCACTTAGGGTTGATGATTCGAAAATCGCCTGCTCCCGCTTTTTCCGACAACTTGTCGTAATAAAGCCGCAGCGGATTCGACTGGGCCGATCGAACGTTCGAACCGTGCGCGGCGGCGACAGCGGCAAATTCGTACAAGTCCTCTCGCTTAGCCAGCAACGCCCGATCCAAAAGCCAAACCAGGGCGACCCAGAAAGCGATTCCCGCAAAGAGCGTCGGAGTGAAGCCGTTGTACAAGATCACAGCCGCCTCGGCGGGCGCGCGCAAAGGAAACAAAACCCAATGCATGATCGGCGCGTCCAAAGCTCGGACAACGCCGCTCCAAAAGCCGCCGACTGTGTTCAAACTGCCCATGTAGCTCAGATAAGCGCTCACAGAGCCGACGAAAAACAGACCGATCGCTATGACCCGGCGCCATATGCGATCGTCCCGATAGGCGCGAACCGCAATGTTCAGCCCAGTCAGCAACAGGGCGCAGCTGATCGCGATATAGAGCAGAGGGTAGATCGCCATCGCCCATGCAGGCGCCTGAACTTCGACCATCGAAGACATCATCCGCACATTGGCTCGACCAAAGATCAAGAAATAGAAGAGAATCAACACCATGAAGAACAGACTGCCCAGCAAGCCGCGAATGAGTAAGAAGAATCGGATAACGCTCAAGGGCTTTAGCGGGGAAGTGAAGACGTAGTTCACGTCCGATTCGGTAAAGATCGCGATCTGAGAGCGAGAGAACGCAGGCGTTGCGGCGTTTATCAGCATGATCAGATGCAGCGCCATCATCAAAGCGATGGAGGCGGCAATGGGCGGCATGACCGGCTGAACCGGCGTCGGCGGCGCTTTGCCCGAAAAGTACGTCCCCAAAAGGCTGCCGCCGAACGACAGCACAAAGAGCCCGATCAGCAGAAGCACGATACCAGCCCGGGCCGGATTGCCGAACGTTCTTGCAAGACTGTTCTTAAACAGTCTCTTCGTCAGAAACCAAAGCGGATTCGCGTTCGCCTTCATGGGTTAGGTGCAGGAAAATCTCTTCCAAAGACTGGCTGCCGGCCCGCGCCGTGGCCTTCAACTCCTCCATCGTGCCCTCGGCAATCTTGCGTCCCCGCTGCATGATGATGACTCGGTCGCACAGCCGCTCCGCCGTGTCCAACAAGTGGGTGCTGATGAGCACGGCGCGCCCTTCGTTTCTAAGGTTCACTAACTCCGACTTCAGCTCGTGCGCGCCTTTAGGATCGATCCCGATTAGCGGCTCGTCGCACAAAAAGGCCTGCGCGTCGTGCACAAAGGCGCAGGCGACGGCCAACTTCTGTTTCATGCCTTTAGAAAGCGTCGCGACCAAGGCGTTTTCCTTCTCCTTAAGGTCGAATCGATCCAGAAGCTCATCGATCTTGGCCTCAAAGATGTCCAACGTGTCGTAACACATAGCGACAAACTGCACGTGCTCGCGAACGGTGAGGAGTTCGTAAGGGTTGGGCACTTCGGGGATGAAGGCCATCAACCGCTTGGCCTCGCGGTCATGGCTCTTCATGTCGTATCCGCCGACCGTGATCGTGCCGCTGTTGGGCCGCAAGATGCCGGCCAGACATCGAAGCGTGGTCGTCTTGCCCGCTCCGTTGGGCCCCAGCAGACCCACAATCTCGCCCGCATTAACGGAAAACGAGATGCCATCGACCGCTCGAACTTTCTTGAAGGTCTTCAGCAAATCGATGACTTCGATCATCCGTCTTCCCAGCGCGAGTATACCTGTCGGTACACTATGAGCAGAATGGGCAAGAAACCGACCCTCAGCCCCAGCAAGTTCGAGACCTATCTGCGCTGCCCGGTCAAGTACAACCTAACCTATCTCGATCCGAGAGGGCGCCGCTTCTTTCGGTCGCGGGCAGAGTTCACGTTCGGTTCGGTCTTGCATCGTACGCTTCAAAAGTTTCATGAGGAAGGCGGCGCTCAGGTCGTTTCTCAAGAGGCGCTGATCGCGTCGTTCCAAGCCAGTTGGCGCACGGAGGGCTTTGAGAGCGACGAGCGCGCCGAGGAGCATCGACAATTGGGACTTACCCTGTTGACCGCTTATCACGAGGCGCATCGAGAAGCCGAGCCGACCAAGACTCTACTGACCGAGAAGCAACTTCGGCTTGATTTGGGCGAGTTCGTGCTGATCGGACGCATCGACCGGATCGACGAACGTTCCAACGGTGCCATTGAGGTGATCGACTATAAAAGCGGTCGGGACGATGTATCGGATGACGAGGTTCGAGAGGACTTTTCGATGGGCTGTTATGCTTTGCTGGCTCAGGCGGCCTATCCGGACCGGCCGATCCTCACCAGCATCGTAGCATTGCGTTCGGGCAACAAGGGAACCGCGCCCCGAACCTCGGAAGAGATAGACGCCATACGCCAGGACGTGATCGCGCTCGGGTGCGAAATCCTGACCATGGATTTCGAGGCTCTGCGACCCATATTCAAGCCTCGACGCTGTCCCTATTGCGAGTTTTCGCCGATCTGCCGCACCGACGCCGACTTCTCGGCCCAATTTCGAGCGCAGGAAATAGACTAGGGCTGTCGAACCTGGCAATAAGGACAGGAGGTTCTCGTCATGCCATTCGATTTTCTTGCCAAGTTCGGCGGCCCTACCGTCATCATTGCTATTATCGTGCTGGCGACGCTCGCCCGCGCCACGCTCCGCGTATTGCCCGAGTGGGAGCGAGCGGTCGTGTTGCGACTAGGCCGGCTCCACTCTGTGCGCGGGCCAGGCATCATCATCCTCATCCCCTTCATCGAGATTCCCCGCATTGTCGATACCCGAATCGTAACCATGGACGTGCCCCGACAAGAGGCAATGACCCGCGACAACGTCCCCGTCAGCGTGGACGCGATCTGCCTGTTCAAAGTCTTTGAGCCCAAGGACGCCATCGTACAGATAACCGACTATATGCGGACCTCCAGCCTGATCGCTCAGACTACGCTGCGCAGCATCATCGGTCAAGTCGAACTGGACGACATCTTGGCTCGCCGAGAGAACGTTAACCAACAGATTCAAGCCATCATCGACGAACAGACCGAGGCGTACGGCGTCAAGGTAACGGCGGTCGAAATCAGAGACGTCTCCTTGCCCGAAGAGATGAAGCGCGCCATGGCCAGGCAAGCCGAAAGCGAGCGAGAACGGCGCGCCAAGATTATCAACGCCGAAGGCGAGTTCCAGGCGGCAGAGCGGCTGGTGGCCGCTGGAAAGATGATGGCCGCCGAACCTTACACGCTTCAACTCCGCTACCTGCAGACCTTGGCCGAGATCGCGACCGAGAACAACTCGACGACCATTTTCCCGGTCCCGATCGACCTGTTCAAGCCGTTTATGGAACTGGCCGAACGAACCAAACGGGGCAACGAGTAACCAGCAATTCGGGCGGTTTTTTGCTTGCCTCGGCGTTCGATAGTGTACAATTACTCTTCGGCGGCGGAGCAGTCGCTCTGACCGCCTTGACTCTATTGGCGTCGTCTGACTGGTCGTCAGCGCCTTCGGAACCAACCGCGGGCTGGCTCCGTCTAATCGGCGGGCCGCAACAGGAGAATGGGAATGCAGACAGATATGACCAACCCGCTGGAGCAAAAGTATAACGAGCTGGTCAACGACTACAACAAATTACAGACGGAGTACGCCGAGCTTCACAAAAAACTGCAAGAACTGGAACAGCAGTCGGGCGCCCGAGCGGGCGGTCCAGAAGTCAGCGCGGAAGTGCCCAACCCCGACAACCTCGAGTCAACCCTTCGACGCCTAATACGCCAAATCGCCGCCATTCTGCAAGCCGAGAAAGTCGCCTTTATGCTTTTTAAGTCGGAAGAGAGCGAACTGGTCGCTACGCCGCCCGCGTTCGGCTTCACCGACGACGAGATCAACCTATTGAAAGTCCGCGCTACCCAGGGCATCTCTGGCGAGGTGTTCCGCGACGGCAAGCCGATGATGTTCCACGACGCCGTAACCGATCCGCGCACGATGAAAGAGAACGTCGCCCTCTTCCACATTCGAAACGGCCTGACCGTGCCCCTGATCTTGGAGAAGCGCGACGAAGAGAACCGCGTGGTCGATCGCAAGACCATCGGCGTACTGCACGCCTTTAACAAACAGCGAGGCGGCGCCTTCATCGACGAAGACATCCGCCTTCTGGAGCGCATGTCGCGCAACGTGGCAGCCGTCATCGCCAACATGCAAATGTACCAGGCTATTCTCGAAGAGAAACAAGAGCTTCTGCACACTATCGAGAGCCTGGCCGCAGGACTGCTGATGGTTAATCATAACGGCCGCGTCGCCCAAATGAACCAATCCGCGCGCCGCATCTTTGGCATCGACACCGACGTGCAGAACAAGCCCTTCGGCGAAGTGATCGTCGATTCGAGCATTCAAGAGATTGTGAGAAAGGCGATCGACGAAGGCGCCGAGGGCGAACTGCTGGAAGTTACCGTGCGCATGGAAAACCAAGAGCATATCTATCAGGCTCAAAACGCTATCGTGCGAGGCGACGACGGCAAGATGGTCGGCACGGTCGTGATCTTTAACGACATCACCGACATTCGCAACTTGGAGCGCATGAAATCGGCCTTCGTCGCCACTGTGTCGCACGAGTTGAGAACCCCGCTGACCGCGATCAAGGGCTTTACCTCGACCCTGCTGCAGGATAGCGACGACTCCTTTACGAACGATGATCGGCGAGAGTTCTACACCATTATCGACCAAGAGACCGACCGCCTGACCCGACTGATCAACGACCTGTTGAACATTGCGCGCATTGAGGCCGGCGAATCGCTCAAGCCCGACTTCAAACAAGTCGACTTTAAGAAATTGGCCAGCAAGGTGATCACCATCCAGCGCGCCAGCACCAACAAGCACACGCTGGTTTTGGACGTGCCGGACGACATCCCCCTAATCATGGCCGACGAGGACAAACTCGACCAGATCATCACAAACCTCATCAGCAACGCCGTCAAATATTCGCCGCACGGCGGAGAGGTCAAGCTCTTTGCTAAAATGGAAGACGAGGACCACCTGGTGTTCGGCATCAAGGACCAAGGCATCGGCATCCCGCCGGAGCATGTGAACAAGGTCTTCGAAAAGTTCCACCGCGTGGACCACTCCGACACGCGCAAGGCCTATGGCACGGGTCTGGGTCTCTTCTTGGTCAAGAATCTGGTCGAAGAGATCCATGGCGGCGAGATCTGGTGCGAGTCGGTCTATGGCGAAGGCTCAACCTTCCTCGTGCGCTTGCCCAAAGTCGCGCCGCTCTCGCTGCAGCAAGACGGAGACTAAGGCCATCGAGGCTCGCATCGGCGTCCGGCGCGTTCGCGAAGCCCCCGTTCTACCTGCGTATGCAACCCCCGGCTCGGCAGGGTTGGACCTCTGCGCCTGCCTCGATTCGCCCTTGATTTTGGCGCCCATGCAACGGGCGAAAATCCCCACCGGCTTGGCGATCGAGCTTCCCGAAGGATTTGAGGCTCAGGTGCGGCCGCGCAGCGGATTGGCCGACCGGCACGGCATCGCGCTGGTCAACAGTCCTGGCACGATCGATAGCGATTATCGAGGCGAAATTCAAATCATCCTGATCAACCTGGGCTCTGAGGCGTTCGAGATCAAACCGGGCGATCGGATCGCTCAGTTAGTCATAGCGCCCGTGGCGCGGGCTGTCCTGGTCGAACTGGAAAGCCTGTCCGACACCCCCCGCGGCGACGGCGGCTTTGGCAGCACGGGCCGGTAGGCGCCGTCACCTCCGGCTCCAGCCGAACCAGTCGAGCGCGATCTGCACGTCGGCCCAGTCGATTCGTCCGTCCTCGTTGAGGTCGGCGTCGGGGTGATAGAAACCAAAAACGGAGAGCACAAAGGCCAGGTCGGCGTCGTCCACCTGCAGGTCTCCGTTCACATCGGCCAAAGGAACTTCGATGTATTTGCGAATGAGGAGATCGCTGCCGAAAGTAACAGCCCGGTCGTGGCAAAAGCCAGCTGCGACTAGGCTACCGTCGCTGAGCAGTTGCAGGCTCTTAAAGGCATCGATTCTTCGCGCCGCGCCATAATAGACGTCCACGACGCGCATCGCTCCAGTCTCTTGGTCGATTTCCATAAGTGCGGCGTCTGAAAACTGACCGGCGAGCATACCGACGGCATAGAGCTTGCCGTTGGGATGGGTAACGATGGCCTCCAACACGTTTTCGTGCGCCGGCTGATCGCCGGTTTGAAACCAACTGGATCGCCAAAGGATTTGGCCGGTGTCCCGGTGAACTTTCCATGCCATCCAGGCATAGTGATAGTTCTGTAAGCCGTCTCTCCAAATCTGGTTTCCGGCAGAAACCGGATGCCCGGCGTTGTCAAAGGTCAGGTAATAACCTCCGCTACCGTCCACCGGGTCTTGCGCAAGCCAGATCATGTTGCCGTTCGCAGGGTCCCACCGGAAGAGTTGGCCTGAGAGAATCCACAGACCGTTTACGACGGCGCAGCCTCCGCCACTGCTGAAGAGTTCGCCGTTCAGGCCAAAGGCGATGTTGCCGCCGCCGTTTTTGCAGAGCAGACCGTAGCTATCCCACTGGGTTCTCCAAAGCGTGGCGCCATCTGTATTGGAGTACTTGTGCACCATCAGATCGGAATGAAACCAGGGGAACTCTTCGTATACCGAACCGCTGATATAGGCATTTCCCGCGCGATCAAGAGCCATCCCTGAAACCCAATCCTGAAGACCCAAGTGGTCGTAGATGGAGTACCACATCAGGGCGCCGGTCTGTCCATTGATTTTGATGGTAACCCAGTTGTTGTCGTATGGATAGCGTTCACCAGATACGATGACGTCTTGGTTGGGATCGATGAAAAGCGCGAAGGGATTAGTTCCGGACCTGGTGTGGACATCATGGAAAGCGGTCTCCCACAGGATCGCGCCATCTGGGCTGTTCAACTTGAGCGTGGTGTACTCAGGCGCAAACCATCCTGGCCTTCGGGTTCTGCCTGCTACATACACATTGTTTCGTGGGTCTGTCTTGACGGAGGAGGGCACGTCTTCTCGGCCAAGCCCGCCGTCGTAGACGCGGCGCCAGATTTCTCGGCCTTCCGGATCGATTTTGAGGATGAACCAATCGGCGCCCGCATTCGAGTTTGTCGTTCCCGTTGTACCGATCACGATGACGTTGTCCTCCGTATCTTTGGCCGTATCCATCGGGTGGTCGGAAGCGCCTGGGACGAAGTCGAACTTCTCCGTCCACTGAACCTTCATCTTGGTCTGGCACAGCGCGGTTGATACTAAGAGAGCAGACAAGGTCAAGATTAGTAGCTTCATGGCGTCTCTCCTATATAGGGGGCCAGAAAAGGCCCCCTTGCGGACGGATTCCTAGGATCCGCACAGGCCAAAGTTCGTCAGAACGATGGCCAGGTCCGTATCGTCGATAGCCCCATCGTCGTTCAGATCTGCGTTGCAACCGCTACAGGTCTGGCCAAATTGCTCCAGAACGATAGCCAGGTCTGCGTCGTCGATGTCGCCATCCCGATCCACGTCTCCGGGTCGGATTACCGAGAAGACATGGAGCGTGCCGATCTGCTCCGACTTCTCTTGGCAACCTTGCGGCGGGTCTGGACACTCGTTCAAACCTTCCCACTTCACCGTGCCGGTAACATAAGCGCGTTGGCTTTCTGGGTCGACGGCGAGCGCCACGGCTTCGTCTTTCATCTTGCGGCCCGCTGGATCGACGATTAGAACTCCAATTGGCGCACTACCGTTTCCGGAGTACTTGACGATCAGATAGTCGTCATGAGATTCGGCGCCGCGCGCGACCCCCGCAACGTAGACGTTGTTACGGTTGTCCACGCTCACATCGTTGCCTCGATCGGCAAACAAGCCTTGGGAAGAGAAACTATGCGGCCAGCCGGTTGCGCGGTCGCCATTGCCCGAATAGACGATCGTGGTAGCATCATAAAGCCGCCCAAATCCCTCGTGACTTCGCCCCGTCATCACCGGCCTTTGATTGCCGTCGATGCAGAGCGCCAAGATCTCGTCGTCGTCGTTGCCGCTGCCGTTGTAGTGCCGCGCGCCGACCACCGGTTCTTCGATAGCGCCCGTCAGCGTGCCCCAAGTGGTGGACAGTTCGCCGGACGAGGTCAGCTTGATCACGCAGTAGTCCTCCTTGCGGGCAGACGAAAAATAGGACTTGCCGGCCGCATAGATTATGCCGCCAGAGCCGACCGCCACCGCATTAGCCTGGTCGTGCCCGTTGCCGTATCCGTTGTAGATAAAGTAGGGCAGGTTCGACTGTCCGAGGCTCCAGACCGTATCGCCGTCGCTCTTGTCGTACTTAATTACGATCATGTCCCGGTTGGAGGCGCTGTTCTGCCATCCTGCGACCGCAACATGGTCGCCGTGCACGGCGATCGCTCGCGCTTCGCCCGCTCGCCCGGCAACGTCCAGCACCTGCGTCCAGATTTCATCCTCTTCAGAATCGGTCGTGTCGTAGGCGACGGTCAACAGGTCGGTGTCGGTGGAGAACTCGGCGTTGGTCGTCCATCCCGCGATGTAGACCTTGCCGTTCGGCTCCACGACCATGGCTTTAGGCTCTTGGTTGCCGGCCATCTGGAGCCGCCGCGCCCACAGTCTATCGCCGGACGGCGCATATTTGAGCGTTACGATATCCTTTTCGCCTAGAGCGCCGAACTCGGCCCAACCGGTAACATAGGTGTTGCCGGACGAATCGACCCCGACCGCGATCGGCTCCGCGTTGCCTGAAGGAGCGAGGTTCTCGGATTCATTAGCAGGATAGAGGCGCCCCCAAAGCTTCTGTCCGGTACAGCCGTCATAGCGGAATGTGCCCCAGGAGTGGTACTGAGCGTTGGTAACCGTAACATAGCCGGTAACGCTGACGTATCCATCATGATTGGATGCGGGCTTCCAAAAGGCGATGTCTCGGCCCTCGTCAAGTTTCTGGCCCTCGCCTGCAGAATAGCCTTCCTCGGAATATCAACCGAGTTCGATGTCGATGCTGGGCTGAGAATAAACGTCCTGGGTCAAAAACAACAGAGAAAGCGCGGTCAGTGCGGACAGGGCGGTTCTACCCCCCCCCCGCGAATGGCTGGGAGATGAAAACGGCAACTTCGACAATCGCTTCATTGCGTTCGCCTCCTGAGCGAGATGAGCCGAAGCTCATGGGATGATACATCAAAATACGCCGACCCGAAAACCAAAGTTCCCGGCTTGGCAGGAAACTACAGAGCGGCCACGAAACGTAGAGAAAGGAAATGGCCGTCGCCGATATCAGCAATCTGACCGTCAAATACGGCGACAAGGTCGCTGTTTCCGACCTCACCGTTCAGGTGCCCGAGGGCGCCGTCGGCCTGTTGGGCCCCAACGGAGCAGGCAAGACCACGCTTCTCAAAGCGCTCCTCGGCTTTATCTCCCCTTCCTCCGGCACAGGTTCGGTTTTCGGCTACGACATCAAGGGCGACGGGCTGGATATTCGACGCCAGGTAGGGCTGATGCCCGAGCAAGACTGCCACATCCCGGGCATGAACGCCGTCAGTTTTGTAGCCTTTACCGGCGAATTGTGCGGTATGAGGCCCGCCGACGCCTTGCGCCGCGCGCACGAGACGCTACAGTACTGCGGACTGGGCGAGGCGCGGTATCGCAACATCGAAACCTATTCGACCGGTATGAAACAGCGCATCAAGTTAGCTCAGGCGCTGGTGCACGGCCCGCGATTGCTCCTGCTGGACGAGCCGACCAACGGCCTCGATCCGGACGGGCGAGAAGAGATGCTGGGGCTGATCCGCGACGTCTCGCACGACAAAGGCGTGAACGTGGTCGTGTCGTCGCATCTGTTGCCCGACATCGAGCGAGCGTGCGACCATGTGATCGTTCTGCGGCAGGGCAAAGTCGCGGCCGAAGGCCCCATCGAGCAGCTTAGGCGTTCGTCCATGGATATGATCGATGCCGAGCTTCTCCACCCCAGCGAAGCGTTCGAGACGCTGATAGCGGCCAAGGGAGGCAGCATCGCACGAAGGCTTGGCAACCAGTATCGACTGCAGGCGCCCGTGCCCGGCGATCAGGTCGGAGCGTGGCTGTTTCAGGTGGCCAAAGAAGCCGACGCGCAGGTGCGCGGCTTTAGACCGGCAGCGCGGACGCTGGAAGAGGTTTTTATGGAGGCCATCGAATGAGCGACCAGCCCGCTTCGACCATTTCCGACCTCAGCTATCGCCACTTTCAAGGTCCGGTGCGCGGTCGGTCGGCGCGGTGGCTGGCCATCTCCATCAATGCCTTTCGGCTGGCGTTCAAGAACAAGGGCTTTTGGATTCTGGTCTCTCTCAGCACGCTGCCGCATCTTTTCATCATCCTGATCCTCTATCTGCAGACGCAGGCGCCGTCAGAATCGCCCAACTTTTTCTTCGACAACACCAAAGGCCAGATGTTTGCCTCGGCGCTCTTTGCGGGCCTCTCGTGGCAGAAGTTCTTCCTCTTCTTGATGACGCTGCTCTTGGGATCGGGAATGATCTCGGCGGACAACCAGACCAACGCGCTGATGGTCTATCTGTCCAAGCCGATCACCAAGCTCGACTATCTGATGGGCAAGTTTTTCGGCCTGTTCGGCATTCTGTTTCTGTCGGCCTTTCTGCCCGCGATGGTCTTTTTTATCTTCTGCGCGGCCAGCTACTATAACGAAGGGTTCTTCCAACAAGAGCCTTTGCTCTTTTTCAGGATGATCCTGGCTTGCGCGGCGCCCGCGCTCATCCATTCCTCTTTGATGATGGGCGTGTCTGCCTGGTCCAAAACGCCCAGGATCGCGGGCGCAGTCTATGCGGGCATCTACTTTGTGTCGAACGTTGCTGCGAACACGTTCTGGGCGCTCAAGTATCAAGGTCAGTTGGGCGAGGGCGTTTTCGAGCGCAATCTGAGCGTTCAAGGATTGATCAACAGCCTTCAGCAAAACGCGCTGGGCATCATCCTAAGGCCCTGGGACCAAAGCCGACGACGGGGTCTCATCATTCACGAGATCGAACCGCCCAACTGGATCTTCATTGTAGCGATTGCTCTCATCCTCTGTTTTGCCTTTCTCTTAGCGGCTCGCATTCGAATCAAGGCCGTGGAGGTCGTCCGCGGATGATCCGATTGGAGAACGCCTCGCGCTGGTACGGGCAAGTCATTGGAATTAACGACGTAACCTGTGAGATCGGCCCGGGGATTACCGCGCTCTTAGGGCCAAACGGCGCAGGCAAATCAACCCTGATGAAGCTGGTAACGGGCCAACTTCGCCCGACTACGGGCAGCGTGAGCCTGCTGGGCCAGGCGCCCTTTGCCAACAGCGACGTGCTTCGCAGGCTTGGTTACTGCCCCGAGATCGAGAAATGCTACGAAGAGATGTCCGGCCGCGAAATGACCGTTATGCTGGCCTCCCTAAGCGGCTTGTCCGGCAAACGGCTGCACAGCGAGGCCAACGACGCCATCGAGCGGGTGGGCATGACCGCAAACGCCGACCGTCGCATCGCCGGCTACAGCAAGGGGATGAGACAGAGGATCAAGCTGGCGCAGGCGATCATACACGACCCGGACGTGCTGATTCTGGACGAACCTTTAAACGGCCTGGATCCGGTCGGCCGGCGCGAGGTCGTCGAGCTTCTCTTTGGCCTCGCGCAAAGGGGCAAATGCATCGTCGTCAGCAGCCACATTCTGTACGAAGTCGAGAGCATGACCAAAAACATCCTGCTGATGAGCTACGGCCGCCTCTTGGCCCAGGGCGACGTTTACGCGCTGCGCGAACTGATCGACAAACATCCTCACCAGGTGGCTATTCGCGCGCCAGACCCCCGTCGTTTGGCCGAGCGCCTGATCGCAATGCCGAGCGTGGTCAGCGCGAGTCTAGACCGGACTCAGGATGACCGGTTGGACATTCGCACCAACCGGCCCAACGAGTTCTACGCGCAGTTTCCCGAGATCGTGCTGGAAGGCGGCTTTGTGGTAACGGAGTTCTCCTCGCCCGACAACAATTTGGAGTCGGTCTTCCGCTACTTGGTGAAGGGATGAGCAATGCCTGAATATTATCTGTTGCTGAACGCATTGCGCGATCTGATGCGGCCCCGGCGAATGCTGGTGGGGCTGACTTTGGTCTTGCTCCCCGCGCTGATCGCCCTCTTCTTTAAGCGATTTGCGGGCGACGAGTTTAGCGTTTCGGACGGCTACCACGCGATCGTCATCTCGCTCATTCAAGGGTTCGTGCTAGTGATTACAGCGGTGGTCAACGGTTGCGGCACGGTGTCGCAAGAGTTGGAGCAGAAGACCATCGTCTATCTATTGACGCGCCCGCTGCCCCGATGGCGGTTGTTGCTGACTCGTTATATTGCGGCTGTCGTTGGCTCTTCCGCCGTAACGGCATTGTCGATCCTTCTATTGGCCTTGGTTCTGTTTGGCGGGGGCGCGTTTGGTCATACGCAGATCTGGCTGGACCTGGCCATCATTCCGGTCGGCGCAATGGCCTATGCGGGCGTTTTTATGTTCGTGGCGACGATCATCCCCAGGCCGCTGATCGTGGGTCTGCTGTTCATCTTTGGCTGGGAATCGTGGGCGCCGACGCTGCCGGGCAATTTTGGCAAGTTGGCATTGGTGGGCTATGTTCGACGATTGGCGCCGCATCCCGAGGTCGAAATGGACTCTCAAGACATCCGCGAATTCTTGGCCGCCATATCGCCTGCAGTCATCTCTAGAAGAGAGGCATGGATCGTCTTAACCGTCGTAATCTTGCTAAGCGTGATCGCTTCGCTGATTGTCTTCTCCTACAAGGAGTATGTGCCTAAGGAAGACGCAGAATAGGCCGCCCCTATCCAAGCGAGCGGCCTATCGATGCATTACGGACAGACTTGATTAGTTGCGTCGGATGCGTCGCAGACCCATGCCGGCCAGACCGCCGAGAAGAGCGATCATGCTGGCAGGCTCGGGAACGACCGTGCCCTCGATCTTGAAAGCCAAGTCCGCAGCCGAATTGAAGACAACACTACCGGGCACCGGATTGCTACCGAAGCCGAAGCCGCCGCCCGGATTCTGGAACCAATGCTCGCCGCCGCTAACCGGCGTAGTGCGCAGCCAGAACCACTGTCCGCCGCCGCTGAAAGGTCGGCTAACCCAAGCGCCGATGTAGTAGGCGCCGGTCGTCAAGTTGAACGGGACATTGAACTCGAGGTTGTTGCCAGCCAAAACGCCGCCAGCATCAGAATGGTAAATGGTGCCGGGCGCCGTCATGCTCGGATTCTGGGTGATGACTAACCGAGCATCAATGTTGAAGTTGGGATTGCCCTGTTCCAAACCATAGATGGTGACTTTCTTGATGTTCCATTGAGGATCGGAAACCATAAAGTCGTCGAACTCAAAGGACGAGAAGGTTGGAAAGTCGGTAAAGTCCTGAGCGACTGCGCCACTGCTCGTTCCGTCGTAGGCCTGTTCGTAAATCGTGCCGTTGGCGTTTGCGCCGACCACGGCGACCAAGGCCGCGGCTACTAGCAAATTTCGAAGTTGAAGCATCTAGAGGTTCCTCCGTTTCGGTTTTGTATGAAGGCAATTCGCCTTCTCGAAACGAAGCTGTAGCGCAAAAAGAGCCAATTATCCTCGCACTGGTGCGCTGATAGGAGAATTCTGGCATCTTTACGAGGAGATTTAGCGGTCGATTTCGCCCAACACGATATCGATGCTTCCGATGATGGCCACCACGTCGGCTATCAAACGGCCGCGACACATCTTAGCTAGCGCCTGCAGATTCATAAAGCTGGGCGCTCGGGTGTGCATTCGGAAAGGACGCGGCGAGCCGTCGCTGACGAAGTAGAAGCCCAACTCGCCCTTGGGCGATTCGATCGGCACATAGGCCTCGCCAACCGGCGGACGAAAGCCCTCGGTGTGAATCTTGAACCAATGAATCAGTCCTTCCATACTGCTGTCGATCTCGCCTCGGGGCGGCGGAACCACCTTTCGGTCGTCCGTTACAACCGGCCCGTCCGGCAGGTTATCGATGGCTTGGCGAATGATTTTGAGGCTCTCTTTCATCTCCGCCAAACGCACCAGGTAGCGGTCGAACACGTCGGAGTTTTCGGTGGTTGGGATTTGAAACTCAAAATTCTCATAGCCCGAATAGGGGTTGCTCTTGCGAATGTCCCAGGCCAGCCCCGAGGCGCGAATGGTCGGCCCGCTGACGCCGATCGCCATGCACTCTTCAGTCGTGATAACGCCTACGCCTTGTGTCCGCCCGACCCAGATAGGGTTAGAGGTGAGCAGGTCCTCGCACTCCTTGATCGTAGCGGGCATTTCGCTCAGCAAGAGTCTCAGTCGGTCGTCCCAGCCCTCTGGCATGTCGCCGCGCAGCCCGCCCGGGCAGATCCAACTGGGCATCATCCGCACGCCCGACATCATCTCGAACAGGTCGAGGATCTTCTCTCGCTCCTTAAAGATGTAGAAGAAGACGGTCATCGCGCCAATGTCCAGCGCGTGGGTGCCCAGCCAAACGCAGTGGCTGGCCAGTCGGCTCAGTTCGCACAAGATGACGCGAAGATACTGCGCGCGGGGCGGAATATCGATACCCAGAATCTTCTCGATGGGCAAGACAAAGGCGAGGTTATTGTTATTGGCCGAGAGATAGTCCATCCGGTCGGTCATGGGCAGCGCTTTATGGTAGGTCAGATACTCGGCCTCCTTTTCCATGCCCGTATGCAGGTATCCGATGACGCACTCGGCATTGACGATCGTCTCGCCCTCTAGTTCGCAGATGACGCGCAGCACTCCGTGGGTGCTGGGGTGCTGGGGGCCCATGTTGATGATCATGGTGCCTTCTTCGGATCGGTGGTAGGTGGCCGATGGGGGTGGGATGACGGGCTGGTTCATGTCGCCTCCGGTGCGCTTGTGAATTTTATCACATGGAGCGCTCCGTAATCAAGCGGAGAGGGTCTGATTCGTACCTAAAATTGTGCTACATTTTCGCAGATTCCCGTTCGTTTCTAGCGCCTTCGGGAGGCCGAGCGTCCCCGCGAGGCGACGGCCGGAACGCCGCCCGGAAGGGCGGCAAGGACTTTTGCCAGGCAGCAGCCTGGCGTTCCGGACGATCGGACTCCCACACGTGCAACGAACGAACGGGAATCTGAGAAAATGTAGCACAAAACTGAGCACGAATCGAGCCTGGGCACAACGTTAAGGTTCGGTTAAGAAACCCAATCCCCAAGTATAATCTTGACCGTGCGCGCGAACATTCATCCCGGAAAACTGATCGTCGTCGAGGGCGTGGACGGTAGCGGCAAGTCCACTCAGGTCGATCTTCTTTACACCTATCTGCAGTCCCAGGGCCGCGCGGTCTACTTTAGCGAGTGGAACTCGTCCGAGGTGGTCAAAAGCACCACGCGCCTGGGCAAGCAGCGCCGAGCCTTTACCCCCACCAGCTTCAGCCTTATCCAGGCCGCCGATTTTGCCGACCGATGGGAGAAGAACGTGCTACCCCTGCTAAAGGCGGGCGTCATCGTACTGATGGATCGCTACGCCTTTACCGGCTTCGCTCGCGACGTGGCCCGGGGCGTCGATCCGGGCTGGGTGCGGAATCTCTACTCGTTCGCGCCGCTGCCCGACATTGTTTTCTACTTTCGCACGCCCCTGGATGTGGCCGTGGACCGCATCTTGGCCGCCCGATCCAAGATCAAATATTACGAAGCGGGCATGGATCTGGGGCTGAGCGAGAACCGCGTTACGAGTTTCCGCCTGTTTCAGGAGCGCATCGCCCAGGAGTACGAACGCATGGTCGACGAGTACGGCTTTACCGTCATCGACGCCAGCCTGCCCATCGCCGATCAGCAGCGCCAGGTGCGGCAGATCACATCCGACGCCTTGAAAGACTGGCAGGGGCTGCCGTTGTTGACGGCGCCCGGGAGCGCAAGGCGTTGAGCCAGGCGCAATTTTACGGCGCGGGCTTGCCTTACGCCCAGATCGGCGAGCTTCCAGGCAAGTTGATCGTGCTTGAGGGAAACGACGGCGTCGGGCGGTCGACCCAGATCGAGCTTTTGCGCCAATGGCTGGAGACGGAGGGCTACGGCGTGGCAGACACCGGATTGGCACGTTCGCCGTTGACCCAACCGGGTATCGACGCGGCCATGTCCGGCCACACGCTGGGGCGTTTGACGATGAGCCTGTTTTATGCGACCGACTTTGCCGATCGGTTGGAAAATCAAGTGATCCCCGCACTCAAAGCCGGCCTGCACGTGCTTTCGGACCGCTACTTTTACTCTATTGTCGCGCGGGATGTGGCGCGCGGCGCAGACACGGACTGGGCAGAGAAGGTCTACGGTTTTGCGCTCGTGCCGGACATTGCGCTCTATCTGAGGGCAGAGATCGATACGCTTGCTGCCCGTATGGTGCACGGTCGGGGCTTTAACTACTGGGAATGCGGCATGGACTTGGGCATGGCCGACAACTACTACGATTCTTTTATCGAATACCAATCGCGGCTGCGCGACCAGTTCGATGCGATGGCGGCCAAGTTCGGATTTGTTACTATCGACGCCGATCGGAGTGCTTTGGAAGTGTTTGAGGAGTTGAAGGTTCACATACTGGCATTGGAGGGGCGATAGCGATGTCCGATTCGACGGCGAAGTACGCAGGCAGAGCGATCGCTAAGCGAGCTCGAGTTCTGCTCGAGCGTCTGTTAGAAGTCCAAGAGAGCGGGGAAGCGGAAGCGATCCATCAGGCTCGGGTCGCCTGTCGGCGGGCGCGGGCGGCGATCAAGGTTTTTGAGAGCGAACTGCCGGACAATGCGCGACGTTGGCGCAAATGGATCAGCCGAGCTGGATTTGGCTTTTCCGAAGTTCGCGATATGGACATCATGATCGATTTGGCGGAATCCTCGCTTGAGGAGGCTCCAGCAGAAGCCCGATTAGGCATCGAACGAATCATCTTGAGGCTTAAACAGGGGAGGGAAAAGATCAGCCGAACGGCGGTCGTGGACGCATCGAAGCTAGCCGGGGCCAAAACTCTCGCGCAGATGGAGGCCCTGGACCCAGGCGAGAAAATCCAGCCAGATGATGATCTCGTTGAGTTTGCAAAGCGGGTGGTCGCACGGCGGTTCAATCGGTTTTTCAAGAACGCAAAGGACTTTGACGCGGCAACGATGTCCGCCGAAGAGTTGCACAAGGTACGAATCGCGGCCAAGCAACTACGCTATTCGATGGAGGTCTTTCGCAAGTTGCTGCCCGTTGATCGGCCGATCGAGGCTGGCCGATCGCTTCAGGACGCATTGGGCGAAATCAACGATGCGACGGCGCTTCAGTCCTATCTTGACGGTTTCATCGAGACCGAGCGAGAGCGGACGATCGAATACTTTGGCGATGAAGAGGCATTTGACGGCTTGGAGCCGGGCATCTCTTTTCTTACGGCTTGGCTGGATCGGCGTCTGGTAGCATTAAGAGGCCAGGCAGCCGAACTTTGGGAAACCCTCGCACCGGTCTGGCAGGGAGTCGAGTTCCAATGAGAATTGCCGTACTTTCTGATTCGAAAGGGGACGTGTCCGCGTTGCAAGAGGCGTTGAACGATGCGGCAAAGGCGGGCGCCGATGCGATTTGGGGCGTGGGCGACCTGTTGGGCGACGCGGCCAACGCAGACGAGACGGCGCGATTGCTTTCCGAAGCGCGGGCGTCGGTGGCCGTGCGGCACAACGGCCATGCATTGCCCTTGGCGGGGGAAGGCCGCGCCTATTTCGAGAACGCCCCATCCCAGCGCGTGGTGCACGTGGCCGGTCGATCTGCGCTTTTGTGCTCCGAACCGCTCGATTCAGAGGAGAAGTCTCGCACGATTTCGGCACAGTACGGCAGCGATCTGATCGTTTGTAGCGGCGGGGTCCCGGGCGAGTATCGAGAGACATCTCCAGCCGCCATCATCCATGCGGGAAGCCTGGCAGAGACTGGCGCGTATGTGCTCGTCGATCTAACCTCGGACGGGCTCTCGGTTTCAACCCGGCATCTGGCGGTTAAGGAGGATGTATTGAACGAGGAGGACGCTGTATTGCGCCTAGCCGAACTGTGCCGATACGAAGAAGAGCATTCGCAACAGGTAGCGCGACTGGCCGATCTGCTTTTTCAACAGACCTCAGAGCTGCACGATCTTGGAGAGCAGGAGCAAGAGCAGCTGCGCATCGCCGCGATTCTGCACGACATCGGCTGGATCGATGGGAAGAAAGGGCACCACAAACGCTCGCTCAAAATCATCCTCGCCAGCGCGATTCTGCCTTTCGATTCGCGCCTTCGCCTGATCATAGGCTCAATCGCCCGTTATCATCGCCGAGCGACGCCCAAGAAAAAGCACGACCACTTTGCCGCTCTGCAGGCCGACGATCAAGAGATTGTGCGCAAACTCAGTGCAATATTGAGGGTAGCCGATGCGCTCGATTATTCGCACGGTTCGCTGGTCAGGTCGCTGGAGACGGAGATTCAAAGCGATGCGGTTGTTCTGAAAGTCCAGGCACTGGGAGACGAACAGGGCGAGTTGGAAAGCCTGGCGCGAAAAAGCAACCTGTTTGTCAAGACTTTCGGCCGCCAGTTGGTGGTTCGGTGGAACAGCGAGCAATAGAAGGCCGCCCTCACCGTGCGGCCTTTATCGACTTAGGCACGAACTCGATTCGCATCCTCATCGCCGAGATCGACCCCGGCCGTACCTACAGCATCCTTCGCCAAGAAAAAGAGGTCGCTCGTTTGGGCGAGGGGCTGTTTGGGGATGGTCTGCTGGAGCCTGAAGCGATCGATCGGGCGGTGCAGATTGCAAAAACCTTCCGACAGTTGGCCGATGCCCACGGCGCGGAAGAGATCGTCTGTGTGGGCACGTCGGCAACGCGCGAGGCAGAGAACAGGGACGAACTGATCTTGCGGCTGCACGACGAGGCGGGCTTGGACGTTCGAATCGTTTCGGGTCGAGAGGAAGCGCGCCTAATCTATTTGGGCGTGTCGAGCGGGCTGAACATTGGCAAGCAGAACGCGCTTTTCATCGACATCGGCGGCGGCAGCACCGAACTGATGCTGGGCGATCAAAATCAGCACTACTACCTCGATTCGCTCAAGTTAGGCTCGGTGCGGCTGACCAATCTTTTCTTTCCGGTTGACTTTTCCGACCGCGTATCGCCTAAGAAGTACGGGAGGCTGCAAGAGTATGCGAGAAACGCGACGATCCGGGCGGTACAACGGCTGGAGCCGTTTAGCATCGATTTGACCATTGGAAGCAGCGGCACGATCACCAATATGTGCGAAATTGCCCAAGCAATGTTATACAAAAAAAAGCGAGAAGGTCTTTTAAAGGCGTCCCTGGCGGATATTCAGACTGTGGCTGCGCGGTTGTGCGGGATGACTTTGGCCGAACGGCGCAACGCGCCGGGAATCAATCCAGAACGGGCGGACATTATCGTTGCGGGGGCAGCGATTATCCAAACGGTAATGGAGGAACTCAAGCTCAAGTCGATTCAGGTAAGCGAGCGGGGGCTGCAACATGGCTTGTTGCTGGACTACCTGACCCGAGCCGGCGATAGGGGGTCGATTCGGCTTTGGAGCGTGCTTCAGTTCGCTCGCGCCTGTCGGTTTGACGAAGCGCACGCGGAGCGAGTGGCGGCGTTAGCTTTGGAAATGTTTGAGAGCGCGAGAGAGGTTGGATTGCACAGTTTGGGCGAGCAGGAGGCCGAATTATTGCGATATGCCGCGCTTTTGCACGATGTGGGCGGGTTTCTATCCTACAGCAACCATCAGGCGCACAGTTACTACTTCATTATAAATGCCGATCTGTTGGGCTTCGACCAAACCGAGATTGCGATCATGGCGTCAGCGGCGTTCTATCATCGCAAATCGTTGCCCAAGAGGAAGCATCCCGAATTTGGACCGCTCGATGCCAAGTCGCAGAGCGCAGTGAGGGTGTTGGCGATCTTCCTTCGTTTGGCCGAGAGCCTGGATCGCGGTCACGCCAACCGAGTTCAATCTGCACGGTTCGTAAAGTCGGGTCCCCGTGCAGCCAAGTTGCAGTTGTCAGCCGATGCGGACAGCGCTTTGGAATTGTGGGGGCTGGAGGCTCAGGGCAAAGCGTTCCTTAAGACGTTTGATCGGCAGTTGGAGTTCGAACTGGCGCCGTCCTTGGAACGGTTGTCGCCCGCGCCATCGTGACCAACCCGATCAGGCAGATAACGGTCGCGACCGCGTACATGGGTATGGATCCGAATCGGTCCTTGAGCGCGCCGCCTAAAATCGGCAGTCCTGCGCTGATGGCGGTGAGCGCGTTCAGCGCACCTATGCGAATAACTTGCCTCGGATCGGAGGGGAAGTTCTCGATCATGTATCCCATAGCCAGACTCCAAGCGCCCACGCCGATCATGCCCTGTAGCACAAAAGGAGCCGTAAAGGCCCATGGCGATACGAGCCGAGTCGCAATAGCGGTGGCGGGCGCGAGCAATGCAACGGCTCCCAGGCAGAGCAGCGCTGTGCGGGCGCCCCACTGCCGGCGGATCCCAATCCAAAGCAAGCCTGCGACAGCGCCGCCAACCTGGCTCGCGATCAAGTATTTGCCAACCCATGAATCGCTCTTCCAAATCGATTCCGCGTCCAGAACGTAAAAAGTGGAGGCGATCCCAAAAGCGTTCATGCACGCTAGGCCGAGGAAAAGCTTGCGAAACGGCACATCGGTCCGAAAAGTGTCCGCCAACTCGATCAAATAGCTTCTGAAGCGCAGAGGTTCGTCATAAATGCCCGTGCGAGGCTGTTCTCGAATGCCCAAGATGCAGAGCCAGGAGACGAATCCTGCCCCGGCAAAGCAGAGAAAAAGTATGCCGTAAGTTTGCGAATCGGCTCCTTTCGAGAGCAATCGGTCGACAACGAGAGCAGGCAGCAACGATGCGAGGGCCGTTATGGTTACAATGGCGCCAAAAAACCAGGCGCGCGGTTCGGGCGGCAAAGATCGCTCGACAATAGCGGTCCAAGGAGCCCATACCGCCCCGTCCATCAACATGAAGAGCAAAAAGGCGGCGATGAAAAACGCTAAATCTATGTGTGGGTTTCGTCCGCCAAAGTTATACATATAGAGGCCATAGCCGAGGATGGAAAGACGACCGATGGCGCCCAATGCCAGTAGCAAGGGCTTCGCAAAAGCGCGATGCGCGAGCAAGTGCGGCATGAGAAACTGAGGGAGAAGAAGCATGACCGCACGCAGGCCGAGAATCAGACCGACGATCTCATCGCTCTTGACCAGTTTCTTAACAAATACGGGTAGAACAGTGGACAGGTCGATGAACGCCAAGCCGACGAAAAAGAACACAACCTCGCCCAATAGCAGCGCGAGGTTTCGGCGCCACGCGCCATATTGGGCCTTGTCGACCGTGTTCATAGAGAGGGAGAGTCTACCTGGGCGCTATGATTCTCTCAGTGATCCCGTACATTTCTCGTTTCGAGCCCTTTCCTCCGGTCGATAGGGCGCTCAGGCAGTTCGACGGCCTGCTCTGTGCCGGCGCAGACCTCTCGATCGAGCGACTGATCGACGCTTACAGCCAGGGCATCTTTCCGTGGTATATCGATGGCGAGCCGATCCTCTGGTGGTCGCCCGACCCGCGACAGATCCTCTTCGTCGACGAGTTCCATGTCAGCCGATCGCTTCGTCGCAGGCTCAACAACAACCCGTTCGAAACCACCTACAACGCCGCATTCGAACGAGTCGTCCGCGCCTGTGCGGAACCGAGAAAGGACGAGGAAGGCGGCTGGCTCACGCCAGAGATGATCGAAGCCTACATCGAACTGCATCGGGCGGGCCATGCGCACAGCGTCGAGGCTTGGAAAGACGGGAGCCTCGTCGGGGGCGTCTATGGCGTGCTCATAGGCCGGTCGTTCTCCGCAGAAAGCATGTTCTATCGGGTCAGCGATGCCTCCAAGATCGCCCTTTATCGCTTGTGCCAACGGCTCAAGACCATGGGCGTTCCGTTTATCGATTGCCAACAGATTACGCCCCACACAACGGCGCTCGGCGCTCGCGCCGTGCCCAGAAAGGAGTTTGTTGCCCTGCTCGCCGACTTAACTCAACAACCCGCGTTGGAGCCTTTCGCCTAGCTGCCGGTCGATGCGTACTTAGAAGCGCCAAACCGCCAAAACCGAAGCGCAACGATTAGAAATGCCGCGCCCAGCAGGGGCGCGCACCAGACCTCCCAGCCACCGCCCTTGCCGACTAAGTACGTAACGGGAAGGTAGTTCATCCCGGCCACGGGGACTACAAAAGTGAAAAAGCGTCGAAATCCATCGCGATAGATCGTCAAGGGAAACTGCGCGGTCTCGACCCCGCCGTAAGTGATGGCGTTCATCGCCTCCAACGATTCAATGGTCCAGAAGCAAATCGTCGCTTGGACGATCAGCAACCCATAGAACGCGCAAAACCCGCCGACTAAACACCAAATCAGAAGCAGCACAATCGAAGGAGACCAGTCGACATTCAGCCACGACAGGCTGACCAACAACACCACCGACGCTTGCACCAAACGTCCCAAGCGCATCAGCTGGACTTCTTGAGCGGCCACCTGAAACTCGGTCGAAAGCGGGCGAAGCAGAAGCCGGTCGAAATGGCCGTATCGCGTCATGTTGGCAAAAGCGTCAAAGCCTCGGCCCAATCCCTCGGCCAATGCAAAGGCGATTCCGCACAGGCCGTAGCAAACGCCAATCTCGGCCAAGCTCCAACCCCGAATCTGGCCAAAACGATCGAACAGCGCCCATATGCCAAAGAACTCGGCGCTGTGCAGGACGACCGAGGCGATTAGCAGCGCCCAAAACGACGCGCGATACTGCATCTGCGCCCGCAGCGAGATCATCGCATATCGTCCCCACAGGCTCAGCGCTTTCAACCTCATCCTCCCTGCGTTACGATGCGTCGGACGGCGCGACCGGTAATCCAGCGACCGAACAGAGCCAGACCAATCGCCCAACCCCATTGATGCGCCAGCGCCATCCCCAGCTCGTTCGGCGGTATGCGGCCTAAATAGGCGTTGAACGGCGTATCGGCCATGGCGCGGAAGGGCAGTATGGCCAGCAAACTTTGCGCCCAATCGGGAAAGAGCGCAAGGGGGATGATCAGACCGGAAAACAGGTAGCTCATGGCTACAAACAGGCGCGAGACGCCATCGCCCGCAATGGTCCAAATCAGGGTCGTCGAGATCAGCGTTGACAGCGCCGACGAGACTGCCAACGCGCCGAACAGAGCTAGGCCAAAGGCGCATCCCTCGTACCAGCCGCCGGGCGGTTTGAGGCCATAGAAACTGGCGAAGATCAGAACCGGCAAGATGCGCAACAGGCACGGCGCAAGACGATTCGAGACCGACCGAGCCAGCCAAAACGAGTGAAGATTGAGCGGTTTGACCAGATCGAACACCACGCCCCCCGTCATGATGCCATTCCGCAAATCGGCATCGATCGTATAGGGTTGCAGGGCGAACAGCGCCTGACCCAGCCAAATATAAGTGATGGTCTGCTCCAAGGTTAGCGGCTGATCGCCAACGCTCGATCGATAGAACGCCTCGAATATCATGATGCGGATCAGCCCAAAGACAATCTGGGTAAACGCGCCTGCCGCAGCCGCCGTGCGATATTGCAACAGCGACAAAAAACGCGCCCGGGCGATGGCCCAGAAGGCGGTCAACGGTCGGCCGAGTAGATTTGTCCGATCCATTGTTCGATTGGAGGATTCTGCACAAAGAGGTCCGCGACCGGGTAGCGCGCGGCGGCTTGGGCAATCAGACTCGCAGTCGGAGTCTTGGCAGGATCGTAGCGAAAACTGGCTCGTAGTCCGTTCCGTTCGAGCAGCTCTGCACCGTCCAACGCCGGGTCGCCGTCCAAATGCTCAAAGTCGATAGTCAACCATCGCTCGGGCGCAAGCCGCTGGCGCAAGCCTTCTAATGTCCCGTCCCAAGCGATCTGGCCGTTCGCGATGACCAGCGCCCGGTTGCAAAGGGCTTCTGCGTCGTCCAAATCGTGCGTGGTCAGGATAACCGTAACGCCGTCTTTCTGGTTAAGTGCCTTGATAAACTGCCTAACTGCAAGCTTTGCCGGCGCGTCCAAGCCGATCGTTGGCTCGTCTAAAAAAAGAATAGAAGGCGAGTGAACGAGCGCGGCGGCCAGGTCGCACCGCATTCGTTGGCCCAGGCTCAATTGCCGGGCCGGCACGTCTAACAAGGCCGACAAGCCGAGCAGATCGGTCAAGTCGTTCAGCCTCGTTCGGTAAGCAGTCTGATCGACGCTATAGATAACCCGAAGCAGATCGAGCGATTCGATCACCGGCAAATCCCACCACAGTTGGGTGCGCTGGCCGAACACCGCGCCAATCCGGCCAACGTGTGCGATCCGATCGAGCCAGGGAGTGCGGCCGTCCACCGTGCATTCGCCCGAATCGGGCGTCAGGATGCCGCTCAAAATCTTGACCGTGGTCGATTTGCCTGCGCCGTTCGGCCCGATATAGGCGGTCAGTTCGCCCGATTCGATCTCAAAATCGATCCCGTCCAGCGCATGGACCGTCTCGTATCGCCGAGCGAACAGACCCTTGGCCGTAGCCAAGAATCCGGCCTCGCGAACGGGAGTGCGAAACGTCTTTCGAAGCCCTCGAACGACGATCTTGGCCAAATGAGGGCTACCGGCCTTTGAAAATCGAACCCAAAATCCCGCGCATCACTTGGCGGCCCAATTGGCTGCTGGCCGAACGGATGATGCTCTTGGCCGCCGCTTCGAACAGACTGTCCGACCGACTTCCGGCGGGAGCGCGCGCAGGCGTAGGAGCAGGCGGCGCCATAGCAGCGGCCTGTTGAGCCCGGCGGAGCAGCGCCTCGTGAGCCGAATCCCGGTCGATGGCCTGTCCGTACTGCAATCCAAGTGGCGATGACGCCACGATCCGCGCGCGTTCTTCCACGGTCGCCGGCCCCAATCGAGACGAAGGCGGGCGCACCATCGTCCGTTGCACCATGCTCGGTACGCCTTTTTCTTGCAACGTGGAGACCAGCGCCTCGCCGACGCCCAACTCGGTGATAGCCTGCTCGGTATCGAACGCCGGGTTGGCACGGAACGAGCTGGCGGCGGCGCGCACGGCCTTCTGCTCGCCCGGCGTATAGGCGCGCAAAGCGTGCTGAAACCGGTTGCCCAACTGCGCCAGTACCGATTCGGGCACGTCGGCCGGGTTTTGGGTAATAAAAAAGACCCCGACCCCCTTCGACCGGATCAGTTTGACCACCTGTTCCACCTTGTCCACCAAGGCCTTGGGCGCGTCGGAAAAGAGCAGGTGCGCTTCGTCGAAAAAGAAGACCAACCGTGGCTTGTCCAAGTCGCCCACTTCGGGCATTTCTTCAAAAAGCTCGCTCAGCAGCCACAAGAGAAACGTCGAATAAAGCCTGGGATTCTGCATCAGCCGATCGGCCGCCAGCACGTTCACCACGCCCTTGCCGTCCGGCGTTGTGCGGATCAGATCGGCAATGTTCAGCGCCGGTTCGCCAAAGAAGCTCTCGGCGCCTTGCTGCTCCATCACCAGCAGCTGCCTTTGAATGGCGCCCACCGTCGCGCTGGAGACGTTGCCATAGGTGGTCTTGAGCGTCGCCGCGTTCTCGCCCACAAAGGTCAGCATCGAGCGCAGATCGTTCAGATCGAGCAACAGCAAACCCTCGTCGTCGGCCAGTTTGAACGTCAAGTTCAGCACGCCCTCTTGCGTGTCGTTCAGGCCCATCAATCGGCTCAGCAACAGCGGCCCCATCTCGCTGATGGTGGCGCGCACGGGATGTCCCTGCAGGCCGAACAGATCCCAAAACACGGTGGGCGCCGAGCCGTAAACATAGGGGCTGGGACCGGTCTTTTGCGCGCGATCTTCAAACTTGGGATTGGGCGCGCCGGGTTGACTAATGCCGCTCAGATCGCCCTTAATATCGGCTACGAACGAAGGCACGCCGATATCGCTGAGGCTTTGCGCGACGATTTGGAGCGTAACAGTCTTTCCGGTACCGGTGGCTCCGGCGATCAGGCCGTGGCGATTGGTATATTTGGGTTCAAGATAGACGGGCGCATCGCCCTGACCGATGAGGATGGACATGGCGCCATTCTACCTGTTGGAGAAAAAAGCAGAAGCAAGACGCCCCCCCCGGGGATCCTGCTTCTGCAGTTAATCTCGGTTCCAAAGTGGAACCTTAGGAGGGCATCGACCACGGAACGGTAAGCCGATGCACGAATAGTATACGCGAAATTGCGCTGGATTTTTGGTCGAGCGTTTGGCGTTGAGCGTTATGGCGTTGAGCTTTTGGCGTTGTGCGTTTTGGCGGTGGAGGTTGATGGCGTTGTGCGTTTTGGCGGTGGAGGTTGATGGCGTTGTGCGTTTTGGCGGTGGAGGTTGATGGCGTGCGTTTTGGCGGTGGAGGTTGATGGCGTTGGGCTTTTGGCGGTGGAGGTTGGCGGTGGGGGTTGATGGCGTTGACGCAAGCGACCAGATGCCCTCGCTTCCAGATGCCCTCGCTTCCAGATGCCCTCGCTTTATGTCGCGCCTTGATCGCCCCGAGTGCAGGATTCTGCCGCCATATGTCTAAATGACTGCTGAATGCCAAGAGCGACGCCTAACCGGTACGGGGAGCTACTGCTCCCGCCAGTTCAAACCATAAGCATGGAAAGCCAGCTCGAAGGGCAACTGACAGAGAAACTCAGAGTGCTCGAGTACGAGGTCCGCGAGGACTTTCAGTTGACGCTCCACGTCCAGGACGAAGTGCGAATCACCCACCCAACCGGGAACATCTTCCTGACCAACATCCACCGGGTATTCGCGGGCAACGAGGCCCTGCCCTCGCTCGAAGACGACAACCTGATGGACTACTTCCTAGGGTCAAAGCCAGTTGGCAAGACGACCGACAGCAAGATCGACCTCGGCGTCATCGTGCGCGACATCGAGGAACTCGCCGTCCTCAATGACGAGGCGCACCATATCCACGACAAGAAGCTGGCCTGGTTCAAATGCATCCAGGACATCGATAATCAACTCCGACAGCGAGATAGCCGACTGGCGTTCCAGGTCGATGTGACGGCAACACCGCGCCACAACAACGGAGCGATCTTCGTGCAGACGGTTTGCGACTACCCATTGGTAGAGGCGATCCAGCAGAACGTCGTCAAGCACCCAGTTATCCCTGACGAGGCTTCGCTGTCGAAGCTCCACGAGCAGAACAGCTCGAAGTTCACGGAGCGGTATGCGGACTACCTCAATCTGGGGGTGGTGGAGTGGCGACAAGCATCTGAGCTTCATGCGGCGCAAGGCAAGAAGGCGATTTTGTTCGTAATGACGGACGACACTCGAAACTGCGATGAGGTTGCGGAGTATCTCCAGGACTTCCCCGACTTAGCGGGAAAGGTGCTGACGATCCACACGAAGGATAATGGAGAGATCAGCGAAGCGGCGTCCGCGAAGAATAAAGAGGAGCTTAAACGACTGCGCGACGCCGCGAACGACATCGATTCGGGCGCGAGCGAATATCGTGCGATCGTGTCGGTGCTCATGCTGAAGGAAGGGTGGGACGTACGGAACGTGACCACGATCGTGGGCCTGCGGAGTTACTCGGCCAAGAGCAACATTCTGCCCGAACAGACGCTTGGCCGCGGGCTTCGGAAGATGTACTTGGGGCTTGGCCGCGAGGAGGTGAGCGTGCTCGGCACGCCGGCGTTCATGGACTTCGTCAAGTCCATCCAGGCGGAGGGCGTGACTTTAGAGCGACGCCCCATGGGAGGCGGCACGCCGAGGCCAGACATCCTCGTCCAAGTCGATACCGAGAACCCGGACAAGGATCTGGACGCGCTCGACATCGAGGTGCCGATTCTCACGCCTCGGTTTGCCCGTGAGTACAAGCGGATATCCGACCTCGATCCGGCGAAGATTTTGCAACAGCCGGTGATGCTGCAACAGTACTCCGATGAGGATTTACGGAAGATTCGGTTCGAGTACATCGTGGACGGCGAAACGTCGCACGAAACGGAGTTCGATGAGACGCGAGTTGCCGATGGGACTCGGGTCGTCGGTTTCTTCGCCCGGACGGTCATGAAGGACCTGCACCTCGTCAGTGGCTACGATTTGTTGTACGGCAAGGTTAAAGAGATGATTCAAGACCACGCCTTTGGAGAGCTGGTGGACATTCAGGACAGGTCGGTGATCAAGACCCTCAGCGAACCTGCGATAACGAAGACGATCATGGAATCGCTGAAGCTGGCCGTCAATAAACTGGCGATCGTCGACCGTGGGGAGGCACGCGTGGACGGTTACATCAAACTTCGGGAGATGAGGCCGTTCCAAGCCAAGAACCAGGCGTTCCAAGTGCCGACCAAGTGCGTTTTCGACAAGGTGATTGGGGACCGGGGGTTCGAGCTGCGGTTTTCAGGGTGGCTCGACAAAAGGAGCGATGTTGTCTCGTGGGGTAAGAACTTCTTAGGGGTCGGGTTCAAACTCGACTACGTGAACTCGCAAGGGCAGTTGACCAATTACATCCCTGATTTCTTCGTGAAGCTGACTGACGGCAAGCGGTATATCGTCGAAACAAAGGGCTTGGAGGAGCTCGATTTGCCGCTCAAAATGCAGCGCCTTAAGCAGTGGTGCGACGATGTGAATGCGTCGCAAGATTCCGCGATATGGGACTATGTTTACGTCGATCAAACGAGCTTCGAGACGTACGAACCGACATCTTTCGCAGCCCTCGTGCGATCGTTTACTCGATTTCGCGACTAGCATCGATCATGACCGAGCAGGCGAAGAAACTCGATGCCCTCAAGACCCACAAACAGGGCCTTATGCAAGGCCTGTTTCCCGTACCCAGCAAGGTAGCGGAGCGGGCGTGAGGAACGAACAACGCATGGCGAGCAGTCCCGAGCGTCTGGCGTATTGGTACCTGCGTCTCAACGGGTTCCTGACGATTGAGAACTTCGTGGTACATCCCGACACGGGCGCAAATCAGAGAACAGATGTCGATTTGCTAGCCGTCCGATTCCGGCATCGGGCCGAAAACCTGATGGAGCACATGGTCGATGATCTGGAATGCTGCCTTTGCGACGCCTATGCGAATGTAGTCATCGCGGAGGTGAAGAGGGGCGTGTGCGCGCTGAACGGCCCCTGGACGCGTAAGGACGACGGGAACATCCATCGCGTCCTGGCGGCAATCGGTTGCCTGGACCAGGACAAGATCGCGGCTGCGGCTGACGCGCTTTATGAGGAGGGCGCCTACCGGGGCGAGATTGTTCAGCTGAGGCTCATGGCTTTTGGAAACCAGGAAGGAAAACTGCCAATTCCTGCAACGCAGATCCTATTCGACCATATGATACAATTCATTTGGGAGCGGTTCAAAGCCTACGATCGCCAGAAGCGTGCCATTGGGAACTGGGCGGACGACGGCCAGGCGCTTCGCCGCATCTTCGACGAGAACCGGCGCACCCAGGCCAGATTCGCCAACGCCGTGAGGCAGTGCTTCGGCCTCCCCGAGGCAGTTGAGCAGTGAGCCATCCGACTCCGGGCCAATTTCAGCGTGCAAACCGTATCCTCTGGTCCCCGTGTTCCCGCATCGCGGTGCTTACAAAGCGGGCGGATGAGGCCCTCTTGCCCCTACCCCTCCATCCTAAACTCCCACTCTCCATCTCGATAATCCACCACAACAGTAGAGTTCTCTAGAATCTCCCTTGAGAGCAGCTTCTGGGCCAAGGGGTTGAGGATGTGGGCGTCGATCGCGCGTTTGAGCGGGCGGGCGCCGTAGATTTGGTCCATGCCGGCGTTGGCCAGTTCTTCCAGGGCGGCGTCCTGGACGACCAGAGCGATGCCGCGGGTCTTGAGGCGATCTTGAACGCGCTTCAGTTGGATGCGGACGATCTCCTTCATTTGGGGCCGCGATAGGTGGCGGAACAGCACGATGTCGTCGATTCGGTTAAGGAACTCCGGTCTAAAGGCCGCCCGGATCGCCAGACGGACATTCGCCTCCACCTCGGCCGATTCGCCCACAGGCCCCTCGGCGTAGAATTCTGAGCCGATGTTGCTGGTCATAATGATCACTGTATTCCGAAAGTCCACCGTGCGGCCTTGTCCGTCGGTCAATCGGCCTTCGTCCAGCACTTGCAGCAGCACGTTCAGCGCATCCGGGTGCGCCTTTTCGACCTCGTCCAGCAAGATGACGCAGTAGGGGCGTCGGCGCACGGCTTCGGTCAGCTGGCCGCCTTCTTCGTATCCGATATAGCCTGGAGGCGCGCCGATCAGCCTCGACACTGTATGCTTTTCCATGTATTCGCTCATGTCGATGCGCGTCATGTTGCGCTCGTCGTCGAACAGGAACTCGGCCAGGGCGCGCGCCAGTTCGGTTTTGCCCACGCCGGTGGGGCCCACGAACATAAAGGCGCCGATCGGTCGGTTGGGGTCTCCCAGTCCGCTGCGGGCTCGGCGCACGGCTTCGCTGACGGCTCGCACGGCCTCTTCTTGCCCCACCACGCGCTCGCTCAGGCGCTTCTCCATCTCGACCAGTTTCATGGTCTCGGTTTCTTTCAGCCGTTTGACGGGGATGCCGGTCCATTTAGCGACCACCTCGGCGATGTCGTCGGCGTCCACCTCTTCCTTCAGAAGTTGCACATCGATCTGCACTTGGTTCAGCCGTTCTTGCTGGGCTTCTAGTTGCTTTTGCAGGTCGGGCAGCTCGCCGTGTCTTATCCGGCTGGCGGCG
Organism: Armatimonadota bacterium; assembly: GCA_013359125.1. Classification (NCBI taxonomy): domain Bacteria; kingdom Bacillati; phylum Armatimonadota; species Armatimonadota bacterium. The sequence goes on from JABWCR010000013.1 coordinate 98,648, forward strand.
GCATAATCGTGCTCGCGCTCGGCGCGCTGTTCTTCCAGCCTCAGTTCTTCTATGCGGCGTTTGGCCTCGCGGATTTCTTGAATAATCTCTTTTTCTTGTTGCCAATGGGCGGTCAGGCGAGACTTTTCCTGGTTCAGGTTGGCCAGTTCGGCCTCTAGTTTGTCCAATTGCTGTCGAGCGCCTTCCGATTCTTCTCTTTTCAGCGCTTCTCGTTCGATTTCGGCTCGGCGGATGCTGCGTTCTAATTCGTCGATTTCGGTCGGCATGGAATCGATTTCCATGCGCAGCCGGGCGGCGGCTTCGTCGATCAGGTCGATGGCTTTGTCGGGCAAGAATCGGTCGCCAATATATCGGGAAGAGAGCTGGGCGGCGGCCATTATCGCCGAATCGTTGATGCGGACGCCGTGGTGCACCTCGTACCGCTCTTTAAGGCCTCGCAGGATGGCGATAGCGTCCTCGACGCTCGGTTCGGCCACGTAGACGGTCTGGAAGCGGCGCTCCAGGGCGGGGTCTTTCTCAATGTGCTTTCGGTATTCGTCGAGCGTGGTGGCGCCGATGCAGCGAAGTTCGCCCCGCGCCAGCATCGGTTTCAGCATGTTGGCGGCATCCATGGCGCCTTCGGCCGCGCCCGCGCCCACGATGGTGTGCAGTTCGTCGATGAATAGCACGATTTGACCGGCCGAATCGGCCACCTCTTTCAGCACGGCTTTTAGTCGCTCTTCGAACTCGCCGCGGTATTTGGCGCCGGCCAGCATCGCGCCCATGTCCAGCTGCAGCACGCGCTTGTCCTTTAGCGAATCGGGCGCGTCTCCCAGGGCGATGCGCTGCGCCAAACCCTCGACGATGGCGGTCTTTCCGACGCCGGGCTCGCCGATCAGCACCGGGTTGTTCTTGGTGCGTCGCGATAGCACATGGATCACGCGGCGGATTTCGTCGTCTCGTCCGATGACGGGGTCGATTTTGCCTTGCCGGGCGCGTTCGGTCAGGTCGATGCTGTACTTTTCCAGCGCTTGATACTTGGATTCAGCCTGTTGATCGGTTACTTTTGCGCCGCCGCGAAGCTCTTGGACGGCTTGTTTCAAGGTTGTTGGCGAGGCGCCTTTTTGATTGAGAAGACGTCCTGCCAGGCTGCCTTGATCGTGCGAAAGACCGAGCAATAGAAGTTCGGCGCTCACGTATTCGTCGCCCAGCGACCGGGATTCGTCGAACGCGGTCTGGATGGCTTTGGTCAGGCGAGCCGTCATCTGAGCGCCGGGCTGTCCGCCATAGGCTTTGGGGCGCGAATCGAGCTCACGGTTGACTTCTTGCAGGATTTCGTCCGGCTTGGCGCCTAGTTTTGAAAGCAGAACCGGTGCAACGCCCTCGGTTTGCGTCAGGAGCGCCGCTAAAAGGTGCTCGCTATCCACGGCGGGGTGCGCTCGGTCGGCGGCCAGCTGTTGGGCTTCTTGCAACGCTTCTCCGGCTTTAACGGTCATTCGGTCTAATCGCATGTCCCTTCTCCAATCTTGAGCCTATTATTATCAAGTCTCTTGATTATACCGCGCTCTATGTCGTTTGGTTCCCAGGTTGGGTCGATTTCATCGATCAATGCTTGCATTTTCGGCGGAATCGGCGCTCGAAAACGCAGTTCTCCGCCCGACGTTGGGTGTCGGAACTGCAATCGCCAGGCCAAAAGCGCCTGTCCGCCCGATTCGCCCTTGGCATAGAGCGGATCGCCGACCAACGGGTGCCCGAGCGACGCGGCGTGCACTCGCACCTGGTGCGTGCGCCCGGTATGCAGTTCGGCCAACAGCAGCGCCATTCCCGAACCTTTGGTCAACAGATAGAAATCGGTCTTTGCCGGGCGGCCGTTTGGAACGATCGCCATCTTCTGCCGATTCTTAGGATGTCGCCCGATCGGTTTGTCAACCGTAGCCGTTTTCCAAGTCGGTTCTCCGATGCAGATAGAGAGATAGGCGCGATGGATTCGTCGGGCCTGAAGGGCTTGTGCCAGACGCCAATGCGCCAGGTTGGTCTTGGCCACAATGATCAGTCCGGCGGTTTCTTTGTCCAGTCGATGCACGATACCGGGTCGAAAGGGCTCACCCGCATCCGAGAGGGCGGTCTGCCGTCCCAGCAGTGCATGAACCAGCGTGCCCGATTGGGAACCGGGCGCGGGGTGCACCGTCATTCCGACCGGTTTGTTGATCACCAGTATGCAGTCGTCCTCGTAGATGACGTCCAATGGGATCGATTCAGGCGTCAGGTTCAGCGTTTCGGGCGGCAGAGGCTGAAACTCGATCTCGTCGCCTGCGGCGAGTCTCTTGTCCTTTGGCACGGCTTTGCCGTTGACTAGGACGTTGCCGTGAGCGATGGCGGCTTGGATTTTTGCTCGGCTGATGTCGGGCAGGCTGTTGGCGATAAAGCGGTCGAGGCGGAGGCCTGCTTCGTCGGGGCCAACGGTCAGGCGGTAACCGGGCATAGCGAGAATTGGAGCGGGCGATGGGATTCGAACCCACGACCCTCTGCTTGGGAAGCAGATGCTCTACCCCTGAGCTACACCCGCGCCGATGCTATTATGGCTTGGCCGGTAGGCCGATGTCAAGCATTGGCGGGAGCGCGTAGGAATTGAACCTACCGAAGACGGTTAACGCCTCCAATCGGGTTTGAAGCCCGTCAGGGACACCAGCCCCCATTCGCTCCCTTTTTGCTCGGTTAGTCTACCTTCAGCACAAAATCGAAGGTCAGTTGGTTTTCCTTGTCCTTGACCTTTTTCACCAAACAGGCGGCCTTGTAGAGGTGATCGCGCTGGTTGGCGGCAACTCCGGGGAAGTAAAGCTGAGTCGTCAGCACGCGGCCTTTGGGCGGGGCGACCTTGACGTGAATGTGCGGCGTGCGGCCCGGATAGGGGCCGGGCATGATCGTCTCAAGCTTATACTCGCCTTTTTTGTTCGCTCGGTGCCAGCCTCGATATTTGAATCCGGCGTTGTCGTAGACGCCGTCCGCATCGGCCTGCCAAAAATCGACCAAGGCTTCGGGCAGGGGATTGCCGTCAGTGTCCAGCACGCGACCGGCGAGTGTGATGACCGTGCCTTTGGCGCCTTTTTCGACCAAACTGGCGCGCTCGGGGGCTTTCGGTTTGTAGTAGGGGCCTTCGATAATGGCGGGCGTCGGGTCGTCGGCATCGGGAATCTCGGGCGTGGGGGCCAGAGCGTTGCCGGCTAAGGGCCACAATGCGCCCGGAACAGCCAGAAAGAGTCCGGCCTTCAACAGTTTGCGTCTTTGCGGATCGGCTTCTTGATTGTGGCTCATTTTTTCTCCTCTGCGTAGATGAGATTAGTACGGTTTGGACAAGCAAAGGTTCAGCAAGAGAGTAGGAAGTTCCTGCTGCTCGGTAGAATTGGGCTAACAATGGCTACACGGGTTTGGAGCATGTGGGCTGGGGACGAGGGCAAGGTGTTCCAGGCCGTGGTGGACGCCTACAACCGCCGGCATCCGCGGCGCAGGGTGGCCAACTTGGGCGGCGTAGAAGACTCCAAGACGATTCGAGCGATCATCGCAGGCGGGCCGCCCGACTTCTTCACCTTGCGAGAGCCGGGCTATTTGGCGCCGCTCGCTTCGCGCAAAGCCCTGCTGCCGCTGGACGAACGGTTTGCCAAGGCGGGTTTTAGACCCTCCGACTTTATCCCGGCGTCGCTCGATCAGGGGCGGGTGGCGGGCCGGCTTTACTCGATGCCGTTTCTATTGGACGCTGCCGCGCTCTTTTGGAACCCCGATCTATTTGCCAAGGCCGGTCTGCCTGAACGAGCGCCGCGAACGCTGGAGGAAACGCTCGAGTTTGCCAAAGCGCTGACCGAGTTCGATCGGTTTGGCAATGTCGAGCGGTTAGGCATGCGACCGCCGGAGCCGATGCACCTGCTGGCCGCCTTTGGCGCGCGCATCGCCAGGCCAGAGACGGGAGAGATAATGGCGAACGCGCCCGAATGCCTCGAGGCGTTCGAGTGGTTTAGAAAACTGGTCGAGGTTCAAGGCGGCGGCAAGAAAGTTCAGGCTTTCACAGCCGGATTTGGCAACGAGCAAGGCACCAACAACCCGTTCTTCGTCTCCAAGATCGCCATGATGATCAACGGCCAATGGAACCCCTATTGGTTCCAGATTTACGCGCCGAAGGTACGGTACGAGGTGAGCGCGATCCCGCATCCCAAGGCCAAGCCGCAGTTAGCTCGCCCCACCGTCATCGGCCAGAACATGTTTTGCATTCCGCGAGAATCGAGAGACCCAGAAGGCGCATGGGCTTTTATGCAATGGATGCAGAGCGACGAGGCGCAGATCCTGTTCGCCGATACGATGCACGGCATCCCCAACATCCGCAGACTGCTGAAAGAGCCTAAACTGCGCCAGCCTCAAAGCCCCAGTGAAGCCTGGAAGAGAGGGTACGCAAAGTTTCTCGATTTGGTGGACAGTCCCAACGCCCGCTATTTTCCGACGGTCTCCGTGGCCAACCTCTATCTGAACGAGCTGACCACCGCGCAGGATTACGTCATGAGCGGCACAAAGTCGCCACGGCAGGCGCTGAACGACGCGCAGAGGCGCGTACAGAGAGAGGCCAATCGCCGATAACGGGCAGGAAGCGGGCTGACGCCAGCGAACCTTTGCGGCATTCGGGAGGGATGAACCATGAAGCGAACTTCGATCGCCATTTTGCTGACTTTGCTCGTACTGTGCATCGGTTGCAACAAAAAGGAAGAAACCGCGACCACGACCGGCGGCGGGTCGATCAATATCGTATGGGCCGAGTGGGAGCCGGCGACTTATTTGCAAGAGTTAGCGGCGGACTTTACCAAAGAGACGGGGATCGAGGTCAACGTCAAGAAGATTCCGTGGGGGCAGTTCCAGGCCGAAGTGTACAAGACTCTCGGCGCCAAGAGCGACACTTACGACATTGTGATCGGGGACAGCCAGTGGCTGGGCTGGGGAGTTTCGGGCGGCCATTACGTCGACCTGACCGACTGGCTGAAGTCGAACGGAGAGATCGACGCCTTCGAACCGAGCGTGGTGGAGGCCTATGCCGAGTATCCAAAAGGCTCTGGCAAACTCTACTCCATGCCGACGCAAGGGGATGCGATCGGCTTTGCCTATCGAAAAGACCTCTTTGAAGACCCAAACGAGATGGCCGCGTTCAAGGCCAAGTACGGTCGCGATCTGGCCGTGCCCGACACTTGGCAGGAGTTTCGCGACGTCGCCGAGTTCTTTACCCGCCCCGACAAGGGACTGTACGGCTGCGCGCTCTATTATGGCAAGGAATACGACGGCGTTACGATGGGCTTCCAACAGGTTCTCTGGAGCTTTGGAGGCGAACTGTACGATCCGGAGACCTTTGCAGTGCAAGGCGTCATCAACTCTCCCGAGGCGGTCCAGGCGCTGGAGTTTTACGTGAGTTTGGCGAAGTTTAATCCCAAGGGCTACGCCAATTACTATTGGCAGGAGTGTCTGCAGGCCTATCAATCAGGCTCGGTCGCGATGGCGATGGACTACTTTGCCTTCTTCCCCGGCTTGACGAACGAAGCCTCGAACAAGTTTGCCAAGAGCACGGGCTTTTTCATGATGCCGGGCTACAAGAATGCTGATGGGACGGTTACACGCTACATCAGTCTGGGCGGGCAGGGGATGAGTCTCTGCGCCTATTCGAAAAAGCAGGACCTGTGCAAGCAGTTTATGGAGTGGTTCGCCAAGCGCGAGACGCAGGAAAAATGGGCGCAGTTGGGCGGTTTCACTTGCCGAACGGACGTTCTAGAGTCCGATGCATTCAAGTCGGCGACCTCTTTCAACGCAGTTTTCGCAGCGTCCATGCCTCACTTGCGCGACTTTTGGGCGATACCCGAATACGAGAAGCTTCTGGAGAGTTGCCAGCGCAACTGGAACGCGGCGGCGGTCAATCAGATCGCTCCAAAGGCCGCGCTAGACAAGATCGCACAGGAACATACCGATATCTTGAAGAAGGCGGGCATCCTGAAGCAAGAATAGGGTATAATTTGTCTACTATGCCAGCCACGGCCGTCAGGCCGCTCTCGACCGAAGTGCAGTTTGTGCCAGGGGTCGGGCCCAAGGTAGCACAACTGCTCGCCAAGTTAGAAATCTATACCCTGGGCGATCTTCTTTGGCATCTGCCGCGTCGCTATGAAGATCGAAGGCGGTTCTTAAACGTCGCTCGCGCTCGCCCGGGCGAGTATGGGCTGTTCAAAGGCAAGATCATAACCGTTGACAACCAAAAGGCTCGGGGCGGGCACATGACGCTGACCAAAGCCTATCTGGACGACGGCACCGGCGCGATCGAGCTGATCTGGTTCAACCAGCCCTGGATGCGCGATCGATTGGTGAAGACCAAAGCGGGCGTCGTGGTTTTTGGCCAAGTCAAATCGGGCGGATACAGCCTTCAGATCGAGACGCCGGAGTGGGAAGAGGCGAGCGATTCGAGCGACCCGATCCACTTCAATCGCATCGTGCCGATCTACCCGCTGACGGAAGGGGTGTATCAAAAGCATCTTCGCCGTATTCTTTATGGCGCGATCAATCTGGCCGAGACGCCGCCCGACATCCTGACCGATGAGCGACTGGCGCGTCTGCAGCTGATGCCGATACACGAAGCGATAAGACAGGTTCATTTTCCCGACAGCGAGGAGCAAGCCACCGAGGCGCGGCGGCGCTTGGCGTTCGACGAGTTCCTCTTGATCCAGACCGGCATTGCGAGGCAAAAGGCGCAGGCGGCCAAGGAGCAGGGCATAGCGATGTCGTTCGACGCGCATGAGGTTGCTCAGGAGCTGGTCAGCCTGGTCGGATTCGAGTTGACGGGGGCTCAGAAGCGTTGCGCGAGGGAGATTTGGCGGGACATGGCGCAACCGCACCCAATGAATCGTCTCTTGCAGGGCGACGTGGGGTCGGGAAAGACGGCCGTTGCGGCGGCGGCTCTGCTCGCCGCCGTTCGTTCTGGCTATCAGGCAGCGATCATGGCGCCGACGGAGATTCTGGCCGAACAGCATTGGAGCACCTTGGCCAATCTGATGGTCGGCGCGGGCATCCCGGTCGAGTTGATGTTGGGCAAGATGACCAAGAAGCAGAAGGAGCAAGCGCGAGAGCGGGTCTTGGCAGGCGATTCGATGGTGGCAGTCGGCACGCACGCGCTGATTCAAGAGGGCGTCGAGTTCCGCAACTTAGGGTTGGTCGTGATCGACGAACAGCATCGTTTCGGCGTCATGCAGCGCAAGGCGCTGAGGCAGAAAGGCGCCAACCCGCACGTATTGGTGATGACCGCAACGCCGATCCCGCGGACGCTGACCATGACGATTTATGGCGAGTTGGACACTTCGATCATCGACGAAATGCCGCCGGGACGCAAGCCCGTGCGCACGCATTGGAAGGCGCCGGATCAGCGCGGAAGCGTCTATGCCGGCGTCAGAAAACTGCTGAGCGAGGGTCGGCAGGCCTATGTGATCTGTCCGCTGGTCGAAGAATCGGAGAAGCTTCAGGCCCAGGCGGCGGAGGAACTCTTCGAGAAGCTTCGGCGCGACATCTTCCCGGACATTGAGGTCGGCTTGTTGCACGGGCGCATGAAACCGGCGGAAAAGGAGCTGGCCATGGAGCGGTTTCGCAACGGCGATGTCAAGGTCTTAGTTGCGACGACCGTGGTCGAGGTGGGCGTGGACGTGCCCAACGCCACCGTGATGGTGATCGAGGACGCCGATCGGTTCGGCTTGGCGCAACTGCATCAGCTCCGCGGTCGAATTGGTCGAGGCGATCAGCAGTCCTTTTGCGTCATGATCGGCGATCCCAAATCGGACGATGGTCGGGCGCGATTAGACACAATGGTGGCGACGACCGACGGCTTCCGGATTGCAGAAGAAGACTTGAAACTGCGCGGGCCGGGCGAGATATACGGCGTTCGCCAAAGCGGGATGCCGGTACTGAAGGTCGGCGATCTGATTCAAGATCGAGAAGTTTTGATCTCGGCTCGCGAGGAGGCTTTCGAGATCGTCAAGGCCGATCCGGATTTGAGTCAAAGGGAAAACTACCGATTGCGCGAAGCCTTAGAGAATCAGATCGCCAAACTGGACGTGGTCAACGTCAGCTAATGAAGAGAATCGCCGTCTATCCGGGCAGTTTCGACCCTCCGACGATGGGGCACGTCGACATCATCGAGCGAGGGGCGGCGCTGTTCGACGAGCTGATCGTGGCGGTAGCCGTTAACAGCCAAAAGCAGCCGTTCTTTACGACCGAAGAGCGGGTTGAAATTCTGAAAGAGTGTTGCGCCGACTATCCGAATGCTCGTGTGGACTCGTTTCAGGGTTTGCTGGTCGATTATGCTCAGAGCCAGGGCGCGTCGGCAATCGTGCGCGGTCTGCGGGCGCTCTCGGATTTCGAGTACGAGTTTCAGATGGCGTCGATCAATCGAAAGCTGAACGAACAGATCGATACGGTCTGCCTGTTGACGCGCTGGGAGCACGCCTATCTCTCCAGTTCGATCGTCAAGGAGCTTTTCATCAACGGCGGCGATGCGACCGGATTGGCGCCGGAGGCAACCTTGAAAAAACTGGCCAAAAGGCGCGCCGCGGGTTGACGAAACGTGCCACAATTATTCATCGCTTGCTGGGACCAATAGGGAGGAGACGAGCCAATGATCAATACGGATGTGCGATTGGTGCGGAAGTGGTTGCGCGACTTAGACGAGTATTTGGAATCGAGCCGGACGCTTGGGCCGTTTACGGTAGGGCTGGACAAGCGCGAGTGCATTATGCTGGTGCAGCAGATCTTAGCCAATCTGCCTTCCGAGTTTGAGGCGGCGGATCGAATTCTAAGGGATCAAGAGCGATTGATCGGCGGCGCTCAGGACGAGGCCGAGCAGACGCTGGCCACTGCCGGCAGCGAGGCGGCGCGCGCAATCGAAGAGGCTAAAACGCAGGCGAAGCAGATTCTGGACCAGGCCAAGGCGATGCAAGCCAACATGATCGAGCAGACCGAGGTCTATCGGCTGGCCGAGGCGCAGGCCCGAGAGATTCTCGAGTCGGCCAAGGATGGCTCCCGACAGATTCGCCAAGGCGCCGACGAGTATGCCCATGAAGTGCTGACCCAAGTCGAGAATGCACTGTCCAAGGTCATGGGAACCGTACAGAACGGCAAGAGCTACCTAGAGGACTATCTGCATCACCGAGCCGTGGTCCGAAGGTAGGCCGCGGTTGTCGGTATCGCGTCCCGTGTTGCAGTCTTCGCGTTCTTTGCCGAATCGGACGACATTGCTGGAGGCATCGTTTTCATGAAGCGCGTTTATCAGTTTGAGGAAGGCCGAGCCGATATGCGGGACTTGCTAGGCGGCAAGGGCGCAAACTTGGCCGAGATGACCAACATCGGTCTGCCCGTGCCGCCGGGGTTTACCATCACGACGGACGCCTGCCGCGATTATATGCGTAACGGCTCTATGGACCACGAGCTTCTATCAGAGATCGACGGGGCGCTGGCCAAGGTCGAGCAAGCGTCGGGCAAGCAATTTGGCGATCCGGCCGATCCCCTCCTGCTGTCGGTGCGCTCCGGCGCCAAGTTCAGCATGCCGGGCATGATGGACACGGTTTTGAACTTAGGGCTGAACGACGAGACGGCACAGGCGCTGATTCGATTGACCGACAATCCGCGCTTTGTATACGACGCCTATCGTCGCTTTATCATGATGTTCAGCGACATTGTCTTAGACATCGGCAAAAAGGCGTTCGAAGAGAAGTTCGACGAATTGAAAAGCCGATTAGGGGCCAAAGCCGATACCGATGTGCCTGCCGAGGCGCTCAGGGGCTTGGTAGAGGAGTTCAAAACGCTGGTGGCGAGCAAGGGGCATACCTTTCCTCAAAGCCCGAAAGATCAACTGAGACTCGCGATCGAGGCGGTCTTTAAGTCGTGGAACAACGAGCGCGCGCGGGTTTACAGGGCCAAAGAGCGCATCTCCGACGAGATTGGCACGGCGTGCAACGTGCAGGCAATGGTTTTTGGCAACATGGGCGACGATTCGGGCACGGGCGTCGCCTTCACGCGCGATCCTTCGACCGGTGAGAATGAGCTCTATGGCGAGTTCTTGATCAACGCGCAGGGAGAAGACGTGGTGGCGGGCGTGCGCACGCCTCTGCATCTGGACGATCTGAAGAGCATCATGCCGGACGTGTATCGGCAGTTCGCCCAGATCGCGCTTCAGTTAGAGGAGCATTACCGCGACATGATGGACCTGGAGTTCACCATCGAGCGCGGGAAGCTCTTTATGCTCCAGTGTCGCGCTGGCAAACGCACAGGGCGGTCGGCGGTCAAGATCGCGGTCGACCTGGTGCAAGAGGGTCGAATCAGCATCGACGAGGCCATCATGCGCGTGCCGCCCGCCAAATTGGACGAATTGCTTCACTGGCAAGTCGATCCCGAAGCTTTGAAAGGCGGTGGGTACACAGAGTTAGCCAAGGGATTGGCCGCCTCGCCCGGCGCCGGAAGCGGCCATGCCGTCTTTGATGCCGAAACGGCGCTGGCCTGGAAGGAATCGGGCCGAAAAGTGATCTTAGTTCGGCCGGAGACCAACCCGGACGATCTGAAGGGCATGTTGGCCTCCGTGGCCATTCTGACGGCTAGGGGCGGCATGACCTCGCACGCGGCCGTGGTGGCGCGCGGGTTTGGCATTCCCTGTGTCGCCGGATGCGAAGCGCTGGCGATCGATGAAGAGGGCAGGCGCTTTACAGCCAAGGGCCAAACGATCCAAGAGGGCGATGTGATCACCGTCGATGGCGCAACGGGCAAGGTCTTCTTGGGCGATGTCCCCTTGGTCGAGCCGGCCTTAACGCCCGAGTTCTTAACGCTGTTGGGCTGGGCCGAGGAGCGCAAACGACTGGGCGTCCGGGCAAACGCCGACAACCCGGAAGACGCGGCCAAAGCGATCGAGTTCGGCGCCAAGGGCATCGGTCTCTGTCGCACCGAGCACATGTTTTTCGAAGACCGCCTGCCCATCATGCGCGAGATGATCCTGGCTAAAGACGAAACTGGCCGTCGGGCCGCGCTCGACAAACTTCGGCCTTTCCAGCGCGACGATTTTGTCGGCATCTTCAAAGCCATGTCGGGCTATCCGGTTACGGTGCGCTTGGTCGATCCGCCGCTGCACGAGTTCTTGCCAGACCACGAAGAGTTGCTGCGCGAGATCATCGTTATGGAAGTCGCCCGGAGCGAATCGCCCGAATTAGAGACCAAGAAGGCGCTCTTGGCCCGAGTAGAAAAGCTGAAAGAGGCGAACCCTATGCTGGGCCTGCGCGGCGTGCGCCTCTCCATCATCCATCCCGAGATCGTCGAGATGCAAGTAGCAGCCATCATCGAAGCAGCGATCTTGGCGAAGCGCGAGGGCTTCGACCCCAAGGTCGAAATCATGATCCCGCTGGTGAGCCATGTGAACGAGCTTCGAATCGTGCGCGACAAGTTAGAAGACGTAGCGAAACAGACTATGCACGGCGAGACGGTCGATTACATGTTCGGTACTATGATCGAGCTTCCCCGCGCCGCGCTGACCGCCAACGAAATTGCCGAATACGCGGAGTTCTTCTCGTTCGGCACCAACGATCTGACCCAGACCACTTTTGGCTTCAGCCGGGACGACGTGGAAGGCAAGTTTATGCTCCAGTACCTCCAGGACGGCATACTGCCCGAGAATCCGTTCGTCAGCATCGACCGCGAGGGCGTCGGCCAACTCGTTCGAATGGCGTGCGAAAAGGGCAGAGCGACCAGGCCAAACATCAAGTTAGGCATCTGCGGCGAGCACGGCGGAGACCCGGCATCGGTCGAGTTTTGCCACGAGGCGGGGCTGGATTACGTCAGCTGTTCGCCCTATCGAGTGCCCATTGCCCGGCTTGCGGCGGCACAGGCCGCGCTCAAATCGAAAGTCAGCGTCAACGAAGACAAGTAGTGAGAAAGGACCGGCTGGGGCAACTGATCGTCATCGCCGGCAGCATGTTCGCCGGAAAATCGGAAGAGCTGATCCGCCTCGCCCGCCGCAACACCTATGCCCGGCGCAAGATTCAAGTGTTCAAGCACGCCTGGGACGACCGGTTCGAAAAGACGGCAGTCGCCGCCCACAGCGGGATGAAGATCGAAGGCGAACCGGTGCGCAACAGCGCCGAGATCGCCGCGCGACTGGAGCCGGACACCGAGGTGATCGCGATCGAGGAGGCGCAGTTCTTCGACGAGGGGCTGCCAGCCATGGCTGTGCGTTGGGCGGACGAAGGGCGAACCGTGATCCTGGCCGGGCTGGACCAAGACTTTCGTCGAGAACCCTTCGGCATCATGCCGCAACTGATGGCGGTGGCCGACGAAGTGGTGAAACTGCGCGCGATCTGCATGGTGTGCGGCCAGTCGGCAAGCCACACCCAGCGCTTGGTGGACGGCAAGCCCGCGGCTTGGAACGAGCCGACCGTGCTGATCGGCGCCGAGGATCATTACGAGGCCCGCTGTCGCCGCTGCCACCGCATCAAAAAGCCCAAGTAACGCATGCTTCTTAGGGCATGATTCGTATCTAATTTTGTGCTACATTTCCGCAGATTCCCGTTCGCAACCCTCTATAACTCGGGAGGGCGAGCGTCCCCGCGAGCCGAAACAGACTGGCCCGACAGTACCGCCGCCGTCCCGGCGGCCCGAACATCGGCCGGCGAGGACGCTGGCGGTA
>JABWCR010000014.1 GCA_013359125.1 Armatimonadota bacterium
GCGTTCGGGTCGAAGGGCGAATAGCCTACCAGGTAGCTGCTCACCACGTGCTCGACGATTTTTGCTATGGGCGCGCACGCCCTACCGGTCTCTTCTGCGCCAAAGTTGTTCAGGACCACTGCCAAATCGGTGTCGTCGATGACCGCGATGCCTCCGGATTGGGCGTTGTCCATATCGAAGCTATATCGATAATGACCGTTTACCGGGTCTTCGTCAGATTGCGAGCCGAAGGCCGTCAAGATGTTTGCCAGATCAGCGTCGTCGATTGCGCCGTCGGCGTTCGTGTCTCCGTTAACGGGACGTATTGTGCCGACGCTGGTCGTTGAGTTCGCCGCTACTGCCACACTAGTAACGGTAACGCCCAGCCAGTGCGATGAAGCCGCGTGCATTCGAGTCGGGTTGTCGTCGTTCGGAAGCACGATCTGATCGTAGTAGGCCGGTCGAATCAGCACATCGTATGTGCCAGGCGGGATGTCCCCAGGGGTAGGCGTTGGCGAAGAGGGATCGGTCCAAGGGAAACTAAAGTTACCGTTCGATTCGCAAGGAAACTCGAACACGCTCATCGTTCTGCCTGTGGGCGGGTCGAGCAAGTAAGCTCTATAGAGCATCGGCTTCGAGGCGCCATAAGGATCGGCTCGGTCCGGTCCTGGTTGCCAGTTGTCGCCCAAATCGACCGTGCCGGAGATCTTCCCGCCAGGCTGAGTGGTATTGACCAGCACGAACGACGGCTTAAATATCTGCCCTCGGCCGACAGCGCCCGGCAGGCCTGTTCCCAACCGTCCGCCGTAATCCCACTCAGAACTTGGGCTGAACAGTTCGCCCGTTCCGTTAGGGCCTTGAGGCGCCATTTCGTACTCGCCGCGGCTTCCAAACTCCAATCTCCAATCGTGAGGGTTGCCCGATGGGCCAGGGCGACGATAGATGTTGAATTCGAGCGGACCCAACGAAGAGCCAGAGTGCCACTCCATCGTGTAGTCGACGCCGTACACCGCAAGAAAGTAGATGTCAGCAGCCAGGACGATAGGAGCCGGAGTCGCAATGACCACCCGCTCATCGACCCCGAAGCCGTTGGGATGGACATAGCTTGATGCCGTGTAGGGGACGACACCCTCGGCTATTAGAAACTGAGACCTGGGCGCCTTTTTGTAGAGCTTCCAGCCGACCATAGTGCCCGGAGCGCCCGAGCGAGTTGTATCTACGTGAATTTGGTTAAACGTGATGGGGCGGTTGACATGGAACGCTGCCGCGGTCCATCGTTCTGGGCTGGAGCCATCGATGCCGGAGACGTATCGGCCCTTGGCAAACGCTATTGCCTCGTCGTTCCAGGCGGCCATATCGATCTGCAGTCCTGGAGCGCCGGGCGAGTATTGAATCGAGGCGTCGGAGAAGGCAATGCCAGCCTGGCTCTCCTTGGTTGGCTGTGCGTTTGCGGCGAATCCGAGCGTAACAGCGGTTATCAGAGCGAGAAAATGCAAATTTTTCATGTTGCCCCTGTCTTACAATGCGGATTGGCAGTAGATTGTAGCCCGGTTTTTCCTCTGGCCAATTTGCTAATGGTGCTTTTCTGGGCGCTAAGGGGACTATTCCATGTCGCAAGGCTCTGATTCTGCGACTTTTCCGGAAGCCCGGAGCAAGTTTTTGCGAGTGTCATCGGCTCCAGAATATCCGCGCCCTCGTCTCGACACTGGTATTCTCAACTCAAACCGGGCGGTTCCAATCCGGGTACAATTGCCGTAGACGTCAGGAGGGTTCTCATGAAACTTCGCGCTTCGCTGTTGTTGCTCTTTGGGCTGGTCAGCCTAACGCTCGCCCAGAACGTTCCCTACCGCTTGCCCCATGTTTACGCGATCAAAGACGCCAAGATCGTTACGATGGCCGGTCCGGTTATCGAAAAGGGCGTCATCGTCATTCGAGACGGCGTGATAGCGGCGGTCGGAGCCAATGCGACGATACCGTCCGAAGCCGATGTGATCGATGGCGCCGGACTGACGGTCTACCCAGGCTTTATCGACTGCAACGCGCCCATTGGTCTGCCGCCCGCGGGCGATGCGGCCTATTCCGCGCTCGATCGCGGCAACGTTCACCCCAATCCGCGAGTGAGGCCGGAGCGCAACGCCTCAGATTTCTTCGCCATCGACGAAGCGGCTTTCTCGGCGCGTCGCCGTCAGGGGTTCACCACCGTATTGATTGTGCCTTCGGGTGGAAGTTTCGCGGGTTCGGGCGTGGTGGTCAACCTCTCGTCCGATTCGCCCGATGCGGCCGTTCTGCGCTCGTCGTTCGGCAGTTTCGTTTCGTTGCGGCCTGCTCAGCCGACCGCTCCGACCGAGGTGCGAAGCCAATATCCCAACTCTTTGATGGGCGGCATTGCGCTGATCCGCCAGTCGCTTCTGGACGCCCAGCATCAGAACGAAGTGTGGCGTATGTACGAACGAGACCCGTTGAACAAGCCGCGTCCGGCCATCAATGCCTCGCTCTCTGCGCTGCAGCCTGTGCTGTCGCGCCAGACGCCGATGATCGTGCGCGCCGACGATGATCAGGACATATTGCGCGCTCAGCGGTTGGCCAACGAGTTTGGGTTCGAGACCATTATGCTAGGCGGCAATCGCGCGGCCTATGTCGCCGATACGCTGGCCGGAAAGAAGATTCCTACAATTCTAGGCCTTCGCAATCCCGAGAACTTGCGTCTTTACGATCCCGACATGCCGCCTTCGTTGACGACGTTTCGAGATCGATCCTTGGCCGTTCAGAATGCGGCGATTCTGCACGAGAAAGGGGCGCCGTTCGTCTTTGGCGCCGATACCAATCCGGGCGATTTCTGGACCGCGCTGCGCGCTGCCGTTACGAACGGACTGCCCAAAGAGGCGGCTCTTGAAGCGCTGACGGTGCGCGCGGCCAATTTGCTGGGCTTGGGCGACCGCATCGGCACTCTGGAGCCGGGCAAGGTAGCCAACCTTACAATTGTCGAGGGCGACCTGTTCGACGAACGCGGTCGGATTTCGCGGCTATTTGTCGATGGAAAGCCCATGTCGATCGATGCGCCCGCGGCCCCGGCGATCAGGCCCGGGCAAGGCGGTCGAGGCGGCGGCGGTCGACGCCCGCCGGTCGAAGATTTGCAGACAGAGCTTCAATCCTGTTGCAGAGAGGAAGAGAATTACTACACCTCGGGCGCCCATCTGGAGCATCTACACGAAAGTTTTGACGAGGAGCAGCCGCCCGCGGAGCGGCGCGAAGGAAGCCGGGCAGAACCGTTGCCCAAGCTCAACCTCGATCGTATAGCGCCGACGCCGGACGGCCACAACAGTTACGTTTTGCGCGGCGCTACGGTCTGGACGCTGACCAAGAGCGGCATCATGGCCGATACGGACGTGCTCATCGAAAACGGCATGATCAAGGCGGTGGGCAAGAACCTCGCCGCTCCGAGGACAGCAAGAGAAATCAATGCCCGAGGCATGCATCTAACCCCCGGGGTCATCGACTGCCATTCGCACACCGCCATCTCGGGCGGCGTCAACGAGGGCACCAACGTCGTTACGGCGGAAGTTCGCATTCGAGACGTGGTCAACCCGAACGATGTGAACATCTATCGCCAGTTGGCGGGCGGCGTTACCGCGGCGAACCTTTTGCACGGTTCGGCCAACGTGATCGGCGGTCAGAACGCCACGATCAAAATGCGCTGGGGCAAGACGGCCGATGAGATCATGTTCAAAGAGGCACCCGAAGGCATCAAGTTCGCCTTGGGCGAAAACGTCAAGCGGTCGAACTTTAACGAGATCATCTCGACCGGCCAGCAGCCGCGCTATCCCACAACGCGCATGGGCGTCGAGCAGACCGTGCGCGAACGCTTCATGTCTGCGCTCGATTACAAGCGCCAGCAAGAGGAGTTCCGCGCGGGCCGGCGCGCATTCCCTCCCAAGAGGGATCTGCAGCTGGACGCTATTGTGGAGATATTGGACGGCAAGCGTTTGATCCATTGTCATAGCTACCGACAGGACGAAATCCTGATGCTGATCCGCGTTTGCGACGAGTTCGGCGTCAAGATCAAGACTTTTCAGCATGTGTTGGAAGGTTACAAGGTGGCCGACGAGATGGCCGCTCATGGCGTCGGCGGCTCTACGTTCTCCGACTGGTGGGCGTACAAGGTCGAGGCGTTCGATGCGATCCCGCATAACGGCGCCCTGATGACGGCGCGAGGGGTCAATGTCTCCTTTAACAGCGACAGTTCCGAACTGGCGCGTCGTCTCAATCTGGATGCGGCGAAAGGCGTCAAGTATGGCGGCATGGACGAGCAGGAAGCACTGAAACTGGTAACGCTCAATCCGGCGATTCAGTTGGGCGTCGATAAGTATGTCGGAACGGTCGAACCGGGCAAGCAGGCCGATTTGGCGCTTTGGACCGGGCATCCGCTCGATTCGATGACGCGGTGCGAGATGACCTTTGTCGATGGCGTTCGCTACTTCGATCGCACGACCGATTTAGAGTTCCGCAAGAAGTTGGACGAAGAGCGCGAGACCTATTTGAAGCAATTGCGACCGTCGCCCTATGGCCAGGCGGCTGCCGCTCAGCCCGAACAGCCAGGCGAATTGCGCTCATCCATTGCAGGGCAGTGGTCCGGCAAGTTGTCTGGAGCCGAGTTCCTGCCACCGGAAGGCGCGACGCTCAGCATGACGGTTACGGTAGGCGCGGACGGATCGATCACGGGCGTTTCCAAGACCGATATGGGCGATGCTCCGATCACGGGCGGAACTTTTAATGCGGCTACGGGCGAGGTCAGCCTAAAGATCGCTGTGCCTGGTTTGTCCGAGGTTACTATGAACGGCCGCGTGCGCGGACGAACCATGACCGGCACGATCGCCATCATGGGGCAGACCGTGAACGTCAACCTGACCAAGGACGACGAAGAGAATCAGATTCTTCATGCATCGCACGAAGCTGAGTTGAAGACCAAAGTCGAGATCAGCCCTCGCTATGATGCCAGCAAAACCAAGACCCTGAAGACGAAAGGTCGAATGCTGATAACAAACGCCGAAATCCACACCATGGCTGGGCCGGTCATCAAGAACGGCTCGATCCTGATCGAAGACGGCAAGATCGCGGCGATCAATCCTAACCGACCGAATGTCGAAACGGTCTACGATGCAAAAGGCAAGCGAGTCTATCCGGGCATGATCGACGGCCTGACGACCCTTGGCATCACCGAAATAGGCTCAATCACTGCCACCAACGATACGTCGGAAACAGGGCAGTTCAACCCCAATGCGAGGGTCGAGATTGCGCTGAATCCCGATTCGACCGCTATCCCCGTTGCCCGGGCCAATGGGGTTACCACGGCCATTGTCGCGCCGTCCGGAGGCATCATTTCCGGTCAAGGCTGTGTGGTCAATCTAGATGGCTGGACGTGGGAAGATCTCTGTTTGAAGGGGCCTATCGGCCAGTTCGTCAACTTTAACGGCCCTTCCAGCAGCATAACAGGCGCCACGGACAGTCGAAAGAGCGACTTTGAGAACTCGATCAAGCCGTTGGACGAGTTTATCGAGAACGCTCGTCGCTATCTGAAGGCTAATGGCGCCAATCGGCCATTGGCGGAGCGCGATCCGAGATTTGAGGCGATGGCGCCTATTTTGGACGGGCGTTTGCCGCTGTTCTTAAGGCTCAACTCCCCTACCGCCGCTCGCGCCGCTGTACAGTGGGCCGAGAAGCAGAATGTTCGGATAGCCTTTGTCGGCGGCAGCGAACTTTGGCGGGTGGCCGATTTGCTCAAGGAGCACGATGTTCCGGTCATTCTCTCCAAGACCCATGCGTTGCCAGCGGGCGAGGATCGACCCTACGACGAGCCCTTTACTATCCCAGCCAAATTGCACCAAGCGGGCGTAGCGTTCTGCTTTAGCACGGGCGCCTCGTCCGATGTGCGGAATCTGCCCTATCAAGCGGCAATGGCCGCTTCGTTCGGACTTCCGAAAGAGGTTGCTCTTAGGGCGCTGACCATCGATGCGGCCAAGATTTTCGGTCTCGAAGATCGAATCGGCTCTATCGAGGTTGGCAAGGATGCGAACCTGTTTATCTGCGACGGCGACCCGCTCGATATTCGCACTAACGTCGTCCAGACGATCATCGAAGGGCGCTTGTGCGACATGTCTAACAAGCACACGCAGCTATACGACAAGTACCGATCTCGGCCAAAGTAGGCTAATCGGGTATACTATCGGCACATCGCTTAACGACTCGCCCCAAAAAGGGCGAAGGACGTCGAGTTTTCGCACCCAGCGAAAAGCGGGGGACCCGGAAGTGGGGTGTAGTCCGCGAAGGCGGACCGAGTAATCTTGGCTCGAACCCGACAGCTAACCTCGTAGACAGAGCAAGAATCTGGCGGATGCTCACCAGATTTTCTCTTTGCGCACTGCTCGGCGGCCAAGGAGAACATCATGTGCGGCATTGCATGCGCCATACGAAGTTCCGATCCGGCCGAAGTTGCACGAATGTCGGAGAAAATCGCCCATCGCGGCCCTGACGGCGTCGGCCTGCTGGCCGACGCGGACAATGCCTTGGCTCATCGCCGTCTGGCCATTCTCGATCCCAAAGGAGGCGTGCAACCTTGGGCCACGCCAAGCGGTGGCGTGTTGATCTACAACGGCGAGATTTACAACCACCTAGGCCTTCGGTCGCAGATGCCTGACCGAACCTTTCAAACCCGGTGCGACACGGAAACCCTGGCCGCAGCGCTCGAGAATTGGGGCGCAGACGCCGTCGAGAAACTGGACGGTATGTTCGCATTTGTCTATGTCGACGGAGAGCGATACATCGCGGCCAGAGACCCGGTCGGCATCAAACCTCTGTTTCGAGCGGACCGCAACGGCGCGACCATCTTTGCGAGCGAGTTCAAAGCTTTTGACGATCAATGCACGAACATTGAGGACGTCCCTGCGGGCACCGTCATCGATTCTGAAACGGGCGCCAAGCAGTTTTACTTTGTACCGAAGCCCGAGCCGCGCGCGATGTCGATGGAGACAGCGGCGGATGCCGTGCGAAGCATTCTTTACCGTGCGGTCTCTAAGCGCATGCTTTCGGATGTGCCGGTCGGAGTCTTCTTAAGCGGCGGGCTCGACAGCGCTATTATCGCCGCAATTGCAGTTAGGCTGAATCCAG
Organism: Armatimonadota bacterium; assembly: GCA_013359125.1. Classification (NCBI taxonomy): domain Bacteria; kingdom Bacillati; phylum Armatimonadota; species Armatimonadota bacterium. The sequence continues at coordinate 7,141 of JABWCR010000014.1, forward strand.
ACACGATGGCCTTTTCGGTCGGTTTCCACGACAGCCAGGACGCAGGGGCAGCGCAGGAGGTTGCGGCAGCTCTCGGAATGCGCCACTGCCACGTTAGCCTGAGCGCGGGCAAATTGGTCGAAATGCTGCCGAAAGTCATTTATCACCTCGAGTCGTTCGATGCGCCGCTCGTTCGCAGCGCCTTGGCCAACTATGCCGTTTCCGAGATGGCGCGGGATCACATAAAAGTGGCCCTCACGGGCGAAGGCGCCGATGAACTCTTTGCCGGATACGACTATCTTAGAGAGTTTTCCGGCGTTGGGCTGGACGAGAAACTCCGGTCGCTGGTTCTGGAGCTTCAGAATACCAATCTGCAGCGAACCGATCGAATGACGATGGCTCACGGGATTGAGGGGCGCGTGCCGTTTCTCGACAAGGAGATGATTGCGCTCGCGTTCCAACTCCCGGTCGAGCTAAAGCTCTCTCCAGCAGGCGTCAGCAAGGCCGTTCTGCGCATGGCGTTTCGGGACATGCTGCCAAATTGGGCGGTCAATCGTCCTAAGCAGGAGTTTGGTCGCGGCACCGGTGTGGCCGAAGTGATGGCCAAACATGCAGCGATAGCGATCACTGACGATGAGTTTGAGGCTAACAGATTCGTATCGAGCGGGCTACCGTTGCGCGACAAGGAAGAGCTGATTTACTACCGAGTCTGGCGGAGTTTCTTCCGGCCGGAACTGACCGCTCTGGTCGGTCGAAGCCGCAAAGAGGAGATTGAATGAGCGACAAACCGAGATTTGCTATCTTGGGGGCCGGAAACGGCGGCTTAGCCATGGCTGGCCACCTGGCCTTGATGGGCTTCCCCGTCTCGCTTTTCAATCGCAACGAGGCGAGGATCGCGCTCATCCGGCAAACAATGGAGATTCAGGTGCTGGCCAATCGCGAATCGGACGATCTTCCGCACGGCAGGGCTTCCATGGACCGTGTAACGTCGAACATGGCCGAAGCGATTCACGATGCCGAGATCATCATGGTCGTCGCTCCCGCGACGGCGCACAGATATATGGCCGAAGAGGCTGCTCCGCACTTGCGCGACGGCCAGATCGTTGTGCTCAATCCGGGGCGAACGGGCGGCGCGCTGGAGTTTCGCCATGTGATCAAGGAAAAAGGATGCACGGCTGACGTTGTCGTGTCGGAGGCTCAAACGTTGTTATACGCCAGCCGAGCGTCCAACCCCGGACAGGTCAACATCTTTAGTATCAAGAACAGCGTGCCGATAGCCGCAATACCGGCCTACCGAACGCCTGAGGTGGTCAAGAGGCTCTCGGTCGCCTACCCCCAGTTTGTACCCGGCGACAATGCGCTCAAGACCAGCCTGGACAACATCGGCGCGATCTTTCATCCGGCGGTAACTTTGCTGAACGCAGCGCGAATTGAGACCGGCCGCGGCGATTTTGAGTTCTATATCGAAGGCATCTCGCGAAGCGTGGCCAAGGCGCTGGAGGTGATCGATGTAGAGCGAGTGAACGTCGGAAAAACCCTTGGTTTCAACTGTATGAGCGCGCGGGATTGGCTCTATGTGGCCTATGGCGCTGCGGGCAAAACCCTCTTCGACTCCATCCGCGCTAACGAAGGCTACTATGGCATCAAGGCGCCCACACTGCTCGATCATCGCTATTTGACCGAGGACGTGCCGATGAGCCTGGTGCCCATTGCATCGTTGGGACGACACATGGACTCGCCATGCCCCACTATCGAAGCCATGATCCACTTAGCCAACGTCATCTTGGGAGTCGATTTCTGGGAAACTGGACGCACCGTCGAATCGATGGGGCTGTCTGGCCTAAACTTGCAACAGATTCGCCGCGTCATTCTTGACGGAGAGTGAGATGAAGCCCCTTTCAGGCCGCGAGGTTATTGGTTTGTGCCGCCCCTATGTCGATGCTCATACGCTTGGGGTCAGCGCGATCGAGCAGCTCCTTATCGAGTGCGGATACGAGACGGTCATTGCCGATGCGGACCTATGCGAAGCGGTCGGAGCGCCGAACGAACCCATTAACGAGGTTAAGATCGAGAATTGGATCAAGACCAACGGAATCAGCCGCTTGGGATTCAGTTACCGCTTGGACCCTGTTGACGGCGCCCGAGCATTTGGACGACTGAAGGCTGCGCTTGAGCGACGAAACCTCTTTGAAGAGAACGGAGGGCCGATCAAGGGCCTCTATTTTGCGGGTCTGCCCGAAGCCTGTCGTCGAGTCGAGGCTGAACATCGCGACAGTGTGAGAACCTTTATCGGCGATGAATCCCCCGCAGAGACTTTAGAAAAGTTTGGCGTCCCCAGCGGCCGCATTCCGTCTGCCCTTGCCAACGAGGCAACGGAGGATGCGGCACGGCTGGCTTTTGGCCAACGGCTCGTGCGATCCGAAGCCCACCTTAAGATAAAGCCTGTCGACCGGTCCGGCGGACCGAACTTTGGAACAAGGCGAGAGCATCTGCGCGACCGCATCGACCACGGCATCCAAATGGGCTTCCCGCCTCTGATGCGCGCGCATGTCGGGCCTTATCTTCCCAATCGGGAGGAGGCAGTCAGGCTCTATATCGAGCAGGCAAGGCAATTGGCCGAGACCGGCTTCTTGGACGTGCTCTCGATCGGCTCCAGCCAATTGAGCCAAAGCCATTTCGGTCAAGACTGGGGCGATCTTCCCAACGGTGGCGGCGTGCCTGTCAACTCGCCAGAAGAGTATCGCGCCATCTACGAGGCGGCTCGACCGATGCTTGTGCGCACCTATGCCGGTACGAGAAATGTCGACAAACTGGCGCCTGTCTACGAGGAGACGATCAACATCGCCTGGCACGCGCTTTCGTTTTGGTGGTTTTCGACCATCGATGGTCGCGGTCCAAATCCGCCCTTGCTCAATCTTCAACAGCACATGGCGACGCTGGAGCACATTGCACGGACCGGCAAGCCTTTCGAACCCAACATCCCCCATCATTTTGCGTTTCGGGGCGCGGACGATGTCTCTTATGTCGTCTCTGCCATCTTGGCCGCGCGAACGGCTAAGCGCTTGGGCGTGCGCTATTTTGTGCTACAGCACATGCTCAACACGCCTCGTAGCACATGGGGGTCTCAAGACATTGCCAAAGGTCGGGCCATGCTCGCGTTAGCCCGAGATTTGGAGGACGAGCGGTTTCGCGTATTCTATCAGCCGCGCGCGGGCCTCGATTTCTTCTCGCCCGGCCTTGACAAGGCCAAGGCGCAGTTGGCTTCTGTCAGCGTTCTGATGGACTTGGTCGAGCCGAACAAACCGCATTCGCCCGATGCAATCCATGTGGTCAGTTACACCGAGGCCAGCCATTTGGCCGCGCCGCACGAGGTGGACGAGAGCATCCAGATAACGAGGGCGGCGATCGAAGCGCGCAGAAGGGAGAGATTCCAAGAAGGCGGAGAGTTGGAGCGCGAGGCCCAAGAGCGAACGGAAAAATTGCTGGGGGATGCCCGCAAGCTTCTAGCGACGATGGAAGAGGCGATTCCCGATCTCTACTCCGCGAAGGGTCTCTACGATGCTTTCTGGGCGGGGTTCATGCCCGTGCCTTATCTGTGGGAAGGGCGAGACGAGTTTGCTCGTGCCGTCAACTGGAAGACGGCCTTGCGAAACGGTTCGGTGATCGTGATCGACGAAAGGGGCCAACCAATTGAAGCAGAGGATCGTGCAAAGGTCGCAACGGCGAACCTGATTGACAACTATGCCGGCCGCCGTGTAGAATAGGGCCGATATGCAGCCATGGATGGTCTCTTTGCACGGAGGACACAGCGGCGACTATTGTGACCACGCCCAAGGGACCCTCCGAGAAATCATCGAAACGGCGATCCGCATGGGCTTCCACACTTATGGTCTCGCCGAGCATATGCCTCGCGTCGAGGATCGCTTCATTTACTCGGAAGAACGCTCGATGGGTTGGGATGTCGAACATCTCCACAGGATGTTCGACGCTTATGCCGTCGAGACCCGCGCACTGGCCGAGGAGTACGCCGATCGGATCGTCATTCTGAGAGGGTTTGAGGCCGAAGTGATCCCCCAGGACCGCTATCCGGACCTAATCCGACAAACCCTCGATCGCTATCAGTTTGACTTTTTTGTCGGCTCGGCGCACTACGTGCGCGAGATCATTATCGATGGGCCGGACGAGCAGTTTGCCCATGCGATCGAGGTATACGACGGTCTGGAGAACATGGCTGTGGCGTACTATGAAACGGTGGCCGATCTGATCGAGGCCGTCTCTCCGCCCGTGATCGGCCATTTTGATCTGGTCAAAAAGCGCGCTCGGCCCCATGGTCCGGTCGACGGTCCTCGCGCAAGGGAAGCGGCCTATCATGCCCTGACGCTGGCCAAACAGCATGACTGCATTCTCGATCTAAACCTTGCGGGTTGGCGAAAAGGGCTGAACGAACCCTATCCGGCGCCTTGGATAGTCGAAATGGCGCGAGAATTAGGCATCGACTTTTGCTTTGGCGACGACAGCCACGGCCCTCATCAAGTGGGCGAGAACATTGAAAAAGGCCGCCTCTATCTGCTCGAACACGGCGTCAAGCACATTCGCGCTCTCAAACCCGGCGGACAATCCGATGTGATCTCTCTGGAGGCTTAGACATGATCTCTATCTTGCTTGCTTGCCTGATCGCCCAGCAGCCGATTCGTTCGGGCGACTCGCAACCGATCCATGATCCATGGAGACCCGTAACGCGGATCGACCGCACTGGTTTCAAACTCCAGTACTACACGTCGCAGCCGTGCGACTCTAGAGTTCAGGTTCGCCAAGGCGATCTGCCGATGACGACCTTTGGCAAAGGGCTTGAGAATGTTTGGGTCGGCGCGCTCACGTTCGCTCGACCGGGACAGCGAACCTTGCACGAGATCGAGATAACAGGGCTGGAGCCGGGCAAGAAGTACTTTTATCGAATTCTTGATCCGGGCGCCGTGCCGACCGGCCAAGAAAAGCGCTGGGGCGCAAAGCCTCCGTGGCGGCGCGAGCAGAGCGTCATCACGCAGGCCTCCAGAGGCTACAAGAGCATCGTCCGCATTCCGGTCAAAGTGCTTCTGATGCCCAATGTCGTCAACCTGAAGAGCGTAACGTCGGACGCGATGCAACCGTTGCCCCTCAGCGAAGAGGAGCTTCGCATCGTCCGGCAAGAATACGCTTACACATCGCGATTTTTCTTCGTCAACAGCGGCATGAGGCTTTGGGTCGATTTTCAGATATTTGTCGATAATCGGTGGCAGCGATGGAGCGAGGAGCCAGAAGGAATCGAGGCCTTCTACAAAGGATGGCCCGCATGTCGAAGCTGGTCGGGCGAGGATTTTCGCGGACCGGGCGGCGGCGACTTCACCGTTGTGGATACGAGAAACCTCCAGGTCAAGAACGCTCAACCTGTTCAAGAAGAGACGCCCTATATGGGGCAGATCGAACAGGCCTTCCCTCGGCGATGGAACCCGACTCTAAAGAAGTGGGAGTTTTACAACAGCGGCGGGGGCACGTTTGGAGCGGACGAATTTCCCCGAGGTGTTACCAGCCGCTCGCAGTACCTTGGCGGAGGCGACACCGCTTGGCTAGCCTGTCATGAGTTTCATCACCAACTGGAATCGCATGGCGCATTCAGTCTCAGCGATCGCGAGGATGAGCGCGTGGTTTTCAATCACTACGAACCAAGGCGCCGAGAACAGAGGCCCGATGGAACGTATGCCGAAGCGACCTGGGCGACCAGCGGCAAGCATGGCGAGCATTGGGACGGTATGGCTTTTTGGGATCGAACGCTGACGGACGCGCAATGGTTGCGGATGTATATGTCCTATGCGGTGGTCGTCCGCGATGCCGACGAGGACGGCGTGCCGGACGACGATCCTCGCCTGCCGTTGGATGAGAAGCGGTTTGGCAGCGACCCGAGGCGAGACAGGACGGACGGGCGCATGGGCGATTTGGACAAGACCATGCTGAGCCACTGGATACCTTCTTGCCTTCAGGCCAGTTGGACCAAGCCCCCTTTCCAAGGAGTAACTCCCAATCCTCGCAGCATCGACAGCGACGGGGACGGCCAGCCGGACGACATCGACCCGTTGCCGCTTTTTGCCTATTCCCCGTTCGTCTGGCCCAAGCGAGCGACCGTGGACGGCCAGGCCGACGAATGGCGGCATACCCCTGTTAGCGGACAGATGGACGAGGGCGGGGCCGCGCTGACCTTTAAGCATGGGCACGACGACGCGGCCTACTATGGAGTCTTCACTGTTTCGGGAGACTGGAAGCGCGTTTATGCAACTTTGGACGGCGAGGGCGAGGGCTTTTTCTCGACCAATCGCACCCTTGCGATCGAGTTTACAAACGGCGCTGACGTTGCGTTTCGTTCGATACATGGCAACAGCAAGGGCCTAAACTGGAAGGCGAGCAAATCGGGCAGTGAGACCGTCATCGAGTTCTCGATCCCCAACCGCGAGGAAGGGCCTTGGTTTTGGCGGCGCGGCGGTCGCGAGGTCGGCGTGAGCATCGACCTGTTCGACGAGAAGGGAACGGGCTATTCGGTCTACGAGCCGTATCGAGCGATCTACTTTAGGATGTTGGAGCCGCACGGACAGTTTCCTATGCCGAGCGGCGCTCCGAGCGAACTGGGGACGGACGCCAAGCGCTTTATGCCAGGGGATGCAGCCGTTGCGGTTACAGGTTCCGGCTGGCGGGTTGCGGACGGCGCATGGCGATGCGACACCCATCCCGAAACTCATCTCACGATCGAGGCGCCCGATGCGACCGAGTTCGATCTGTGGATCGACATCGAGGCTAAGCAGGACGCGATTCTGGCAGCTTTCTTGCCCGGATCGCAGAATCCGACTGCCGGGACGGACTATGTGCTCTTTGTCGGCGGCTATGCCAACACCGTTACGCGGTTTCGGCTTTTTGGCAGAGAAGAGGGCGAGGCGGATCAGATGATGTCGCCTGGTCGCCATCGAGTTCAACTGAGCCGCCGGAACGGCACTATTTGGGGTCTGATGGACGGCAAGCCGATACTCTGGGCAAAAGACCCGAACCCGACGGCCAAGATCAATCGTCTGGCAATCATCGGAGGTTACGACGGGAACCAAGTTGTTCGAGAAATTCGCGCCCGCTGGTAGAATTCCATTGTGCTACAAAAGAAGTTAAGCCGAACCAAAGTCTCGCTGGTGGGCGGCGGGAGCGCGACTCTGCCCGACGCACGGCCCGCGCTTGTGCTTTTTGTCGGCCACGAATGCCCCATCGCTAACGCCTATGCGCCGGAAGTCTCTCGCATTGCTGCCGAGTACGCCAAGAAAGGCGTCAAAACTCTTCTCGTCTATCCCGATCCAGCATTGAACGGGAAGACGATTCAGCGCCACCAACAGGAGTTTAAGCTGCCGAGCATGGCGATACACGATAAGGAGCACAAGTTGGTGAACGCCTTTGGCGCGACCGTAACTCCTCAGGCCTTTCTATTGTTGCCAAACGGCGAGATCGCGTACCAAGGACGTATAGACGACCGGTATGCCGACTACTCGAAACTGCGGCGCGAACCCAATCGGCGCGATTTGCGCAATGCTCTTGACGCGGTTCTTGCCGGAAAGAAGCCACAAGTTCGTGAAACCGTGGCGCTCGGGTGTGTAATTCCCTCGCGCAAATGAAGTTCCTGTTAGTCATTTCCGTCCTCTTTGCGGCTGTGCAACCGCCTACGTATAGCGATCAGATTGCAGCGATCTTGGACGAACACTGCGCGCCCTGCCATCGAGCCAATGCGATCGGCCCGTTTACCCTGACCGACTACGAATCGGCGCGGAAGCGCGCGCCTCAACTGGCCTATGTGGCGCAACGACGACTGATGCCGCCTTGGAAAGCCGAGCCTTGCGACGTGGCATTCGAAGGCGAACGAAGGTTGACGAGGGAACAGATTCGCCTCATCGACGACTGGGCGGCCGCCGGCGCCCCCGAAGGCGATCCAAGGCGACGCCCCAAACCGCCGAGTTTTAGCCAGGGATGGGCGCTGGGGCAGCCGGACGAGATCGTACAGCTGCCCAGAGAGCACGCCATTCCCGCAGAGGGGCGCGATCTGTTCTATACGTTCGCCATCCCACTGAGGGCAGACAAGGAGAGATATGTCAGCGCAATCCAAGTCATGCCCAGCAATCCGCGCGTGCTGCACCACGTGCTGGTCTATGCGAACAAGCAGAACCTTCCGAGCGGCAAGGCGCTCGCGCCGCACGATCCCGATTCGTTCCTCTTCATTTGGTCTCCAGGGCATCCGACAGTTAAACTGCCTGAAGGCATCTACAAACGAATTCCGGCTGGTTCGGGTCTGCTGGTCCAAGCGCACTACCATGCAACGGGGAGAGAGGAGCGCGATCGGCTCAGAATCGGTCTTTACTACGCTGGGCAACCCAAGGACGAGGTTGAGATGGTTGAGATTGCGCCAAAACTGCCGACGATCCCGGCCAATGAAAGTCGATTCTTGATCCAAGAGACCGTCAAGATCGATAAAGATCGGACGCTGTTAGGCATCGTCCCCCATGCCCGGTTGCTGTGCGTTGAGGTTAGGCTGACTCTGAGATTGCCGACCGGGGAAACCAAATCGCTTCTGATCATTCGCGACTGGGACTTTAACTGGCAGGATCGATATGTGCTCAAGGAGCCTTTGACTTTACCAAAGGGCTCTCAGTTGACTGCTCGGTTCATTTATGATAACTCTTCGGCGAATCCTCGGAATCCCATCGCTCCGCCTCGACCAATAGCCGCTGGACAGGGGTTGGAAGACGAGACCGCGTTGATCTGGCTCGAAACGCTGCCCGCCAAGACGGTACAATGATGCGGAATCGGAGGAAGACCCAGTGAGCGTGCTTTATCAGCAGAGAGCAGAAAGATTGCGCATGGCGATGCTTCAGGACGGCGTCGATCTCTATTTGGCCGCCACCCAGGTCAACATGGGCTATTTTAGCGGCTTTCGCGAGGCGCCGCTCGAGCGCATGATGTTTCTTGCAATCCCCCTTAAGGGCGATCCGATCTGGTTTATGCCGAGCCTGAGCGCCGAGAGCGCGCAATCGAACTCGGCAGGCTATGCTGTTCGCTATGTCTGGCACGATTCTGAAGGCTATCGAAAGGCGCTAGGGCAGTTTGCGCACGATTTAGACCTTGGCTCTGCCGTCATCGCCGTCGATGACGAGACGCCGTCTGTTTTTCTATTAGGGCTTCAAGAGGCGATTCCGGGCGCGCTTTTTCGCAGCGGTTGGCCGACCGTTGCCAAGGTTCGCTCAATCAAGGACGCGAACGAGATTGCACACATGCGCGCTGCAGCGGCTCTTACGGACGCCGCAGTGGCCGACGGCTTAGAACTTTGCGCTCCCGGCCACACGGAGATCGCGATAGGGGTGGCTTTGGAAAGGGCATTGGCGCAAAGCGGCTCCCGCTTGGCCTTTGCCGGTCCCATTGTCGCTTCCGGGCCGAACAGTTCAAAGCCCCATTACGAGAAAGGGCATCGAGAAGTGCAGCCGGGCGATGTGGTCGTGATCGATTTTGGCGGCGTCGTTGAGGGTTATTGCAACGACATCACGCGCTGCGTCTGCGTCGGCAGAGCAAACGATGATGTGAGAAGGGTCTACGAGACCGTCCATCGCGCTTATGAGGCTGGGCTGGAGACAGCGGGCCCGGGCGTGCCGGCTCAAGAAGTGGACCGCGCCGCTCGCAAGGTCATCGCCGATGCTGGATATGGAGAGTACTTTGTTCATCGCACGGGGCACGGAATTGGTCTATCCGTGCACGAGCCCCCCTATATCGTAGAGACCAATGCCGAGCCGCTTCAGGCCGGAAACTGCTTCACCATTGAGCCAGGCATCTATCTGCCCGGACAGTTCGGCATCCGGATCGAGAACGTTTGCCTGGTAACCGAGAGCGGCTGCGAATCGCTGAACGCCGAGCCCAGCGCAGACATTCGAGAAATCGGCTAAGGGCGATGGCAGGACGCCTGATCATTCGCATCGACCTCGATGCGCCTAATGTCGAGGGCCTGCCCAGTCTGGCCGATCCCTGTCAATCGATCGCATATCTGCGCCGGTTGGCGGACATCGGCGCAGAGAGCAAGAACGACCTTCAGGCATCTGCGACATTGGAGTCCATGCAAGCCTTTCATGGCGCAATCCGGACTCTCTACGACTTTGGATTGCCGATAGAGCCGCTCTTGCCCGGTCGCGATCGACCTGGCGCAGAGTTGGGCGAAATCCTGCGATACATGAAGGAACAGGGCTTTGTGCCCTCGGGCGCCTGTGCCGCGTTCGGTTCCCTACAGCCGCCCAGCGATGAGACCATCCGCAACTTCCAGTTGCGGTGGTTAAGCTCAGAAAACCACGGTCTAACGCCGACGGCGCCCGTCGATGCGGCCTACTTTCATGCCAACGGGCTCGGCCCGGCGCAAGCTTCGGCCTTCCTCCTGTCGCTGGTCGAAAGCCTGAAAGACGAGACGAATCTAATCTGGCTCCATTGCCCGATAATGGCCGTCGCAGACCCGCGAGGAGAGATATTGAGAACGCTGTTGGGCGAAACGGAACGCCAAGGGTTAACGTATCTAACCTTTAGAGAGCATTGCGGATTGCCGCCGCTCTACCAAGATTAGCCTTCGGTATAATGGCCTTACCCTATGGCACAGAGAGAAAGAGCCCTGAAAGGCGTCGCGCCACGGACCGGCAAGCGCAGAAGGAAGAAGAAAGCCCTCTGGAAGCGCATCCTTGCCGCGTTCGCGCTCTTGGTTCTCTCTTTGGTGGTCGTCGGCGTTACCTTCGTCGCAGTTGTCATCCATAACACTTCGAAACTACTCCCCTCCATCGAGGCTATTCAGAGTTTTCAGCCCTCGGGCAGCACTAAGATCCTCTCGTCGGACGGCACCGTAATGGGCGAACTTTCGGACGAGAAGCGAGAGCCGGCGCTGTTGGGCGATATGCCGCAAAACCTGATCAACGCCACCATTGCCAAGGAAGACAAGCGGTTTTGGGAGCACAAGGGCGTCGATGCCCGAGGCACCGCCCGGGCGCTTTGGGTCAACGTTACGGGCGGTCGGCTCCAACAGGGCGGAAGCACCATCACGCAGCAGCTTGCGCGCAACATCTTCCTCTCGCAAGAGCGCACTTTGAACCGGAAAGTGCAAGAGATTCTGCTGGCGACCGAGATCGAACGCAACCGCACCAAAGAGCAGATTCTGGAACTTTATCTGAACCAAGTCTATTACGGAAATCGCGCCTATGGCGTCAAGTCGGCGGCCCGGACCTACTTCAACAAGGATTTGAAGGACTTAACCCTCAGCGAGTGCGCGATGTTGGCCGCCATGCCGCAGCGACCTTCGGGCTACGACCCCTATGTTTATCCCGAAGAAGCCAAGCGCCAGCGCAACATCGTGCTCAATCTTATGGCCGAACAGAGCCTAATAACGACCGCTCAGCGCGATGCCGCCAAGGCGGAACCGCTGCGCCTGGCCAAGAATCCCAAGGGTTCCCACGGCTTTCGAGCGCCCTATGCCGTGATGGACATCCTGCGCGATTTGGAAGACGAGTTCTCTCGCGAGTTTCTCTATCGCGACCTGCGCGTGCAGTCGACGATCGACATGGCCATGCAGACCGCTGCAGAGAACGCTCTTAGCAAGGGTATCGCCAAGCATGCCGGCAAAGGCGTTACGCAGGGCGCTGTCGTGCTGATCGATCTGAAAACGGGCTACATTCGAGCCTTGGTCGGAGGGCGCAATTTTCGCGAAAGCCAGTACAATGCGATCACCCAAGGACGCCGCCCGCCCGGGTCCTCGTTCAAACCGCTGGTCTACGCCGTGGCCTTCGAGCATGAGAAACTGAGTCCGAGCAGCCGCCTTGTCGATGCGCCCGTTTCCTACCCGGGCGCAGCAGGCAAGCCCTGGAAGCCCAGAAACGCTAATGGCAAGTTCTCAGGAAGCGTCTCGGTCGAATCGGCCATCATCCACTCAATCAACATTCCCGCCATCAAGGCGATGGAGCTCGTAGGCGCGCGCACCGTGGCCGAAGAGGCGCGAATCAAGTTTGGGATCGAGTCGCCGTTAGACCCTGTGTTGCCGCTGGCGTTGGGCGCGAACGCCGTGAAACCGATCGAACTGGCGCAAGCCTACTCCGTCTTTGCCAACAAAGGCGTCATGGTTCGACCCCGGCTGATTGTGGACGTACAAGACCGAGAAGGCACCGCGATCTTGGCTACTGAAAACCGCCAGCGACAAGCGATCTCCGAACAATCTGCAGAATGGATGGACGATATCCTTCGTAAGGTCGTAACCCGAGGCACAGCGACCGCCGCCAGCAAGATTCCAGAAGCCAGAGGCAAAACAGGCACCACCAACGACTATCGCGACGCTTGGTTCGTGGGCTATACGCCCCGCTATATTGCGGTGGTATGGGTTTCCAGCGCCCAGTACAACGCGAAGTCCAAGCGATGGGACTATCTGCCCATGAAGCGCGTCTTTGGCGGCGTTGTCTGCGCGGCCATTTGGGCCGATTTGATGAACGACGTTATCGCAATCGACGCGAAGCGCAAGACTACCGAGAAACCCGATGAGAAGGTCGTCATCGAATCGGGCGAACCGCCTTCTCCTCGAGTTCAAGAGGCGCCGTTAGACGAACCGCGAGAAGAGCAGCCCCCGAGCAACGACTGGCAGTTCTATCCGCCTTCGACCGCTCCCAATGCGCCCAGCGAGCCAACTTTGGAGCGCACAACTCGAACGCGGCCCGCCGAGCCCAGGGAAACGGCCGCCGGCCCAAGAGCCGCCATGCCCGACGAGCCGGAGCCGATGATCAACGTTCGCATCTGCGCCGATACCGGTCAGCGAGCGACCGAGTATTGCCCGGAATCGATCGCGCGATCGATGACCGCCGATGCTGCGCCTCGACGATCTTGCAGCCGCCACCGACCGCCCCATTAGAGATGGATTATAAAGAACTTTCAAGGCGCAGGCCCAACCCCGCCATGGCGCGCGCCAGTCTCTTCTTTGGGCTGATCGTCGTCGCGCTGCTGATCTTGTGGCTACGGCTTTGGTATCTACAAATCGCCCAAGGCGAGCAGCTGGAACTGAAGGCGCAGAGCGCTCGCACTCGTTTTGTGCGAATTGCACCTCCGCGTGGAGCGATCGTCGATCGTAACGGTCTCCCCTTAGCCACCAACAAGCCGTTGGTCTTCGTTGTGTCCGTAGTGCCCGACGAGGCCAAGCGCAATCCCGACCACCTCCATCTGATCGCCAATCTGCTGAATCTTGACTTCGCTAAGCTTAAGGCAGATGTGGAATCGCCGCACGTCAATCCCTTCGCCCCTGTGATTATTGCCAGCGGTCTGAGCTATCAGCAAGCCGTGCCCGTTTTCGAGGCGCAGCATCGCTTTCCCGAGCTTCGAGTCTGGATGGACTCGCCTCGATCTTATCCTCTTGGCTCCTCGGCCGCTCATCTCATCGGCTATGTCGGTCAGGTTTCGCCGGACGAGTTGAAGCGATATGCCGCCCTGTCGGAGGACGCAGACTCCGACGGCAACCTGCCCATCGCCCGGTACGATGGCGGCGATTTGGTCGGCAAGATCGGCGTCGAGCATCGATACGAACTGCGCCTGCATGGCCAGCCCGGCGGCGAGCGTGTAGAAGTTACGCCCAAGGGCCGACACGCAAGAGTGCTGGAAACGATCGAGAGCGAACGAGGCGAGCGCCTGGCCCTTACGATCGACGCCAACCTCCAGCAGTTGGCGTACCAATTGCTCGTTGACAAGAAGGTTCGCGGCGCTCTCGTCGCCATCGACCCCAGGAACGGCCAAGTCATTGCTCTGACAAGCCGCCCAGCCTACAATCCCAACCTCTTTGTCGGACGGATTCCCGCCGACCTTTGGAACTCTCTGACGAACGATAAGAGCGCGCCTCTGCAGCACCGCGCCATACAGTCGGCTTACGCGCCGGGTTCGATCTACAAGATGGTTACCGCCATGAGCGTGCTGGAGACAGGGCTGATGAGCCCGCGCAACACGGTTACTTGTCGCGGAGGCACGCAATTGGGCACAAGATTCTTTAAGTGCCACGCTACTCACGGCACGGTCAATATGTTGGGAGCGATCGCTCACTCTTGCGACAGCTACTTCTACGAGGCCGCTCGCCGCGCAGGCCCTAACCGCCTGGCCGAGTACAGTCGGATGTTCGGCCTCGGCGTTCCCACTGGGATCGACCTGCCTCACGAAGGCAAGGGCTTAGTGCCCGATGAGGAGTGGAAGCGCAAGCGATACAAGCAGGCTTGGTACGGCGGGGACACCTTCAACTACGGAATCGGACAAGGCTTTCTTCAAACGACGCCGATCCAGATGGCGCAGATGACCTGCGTTGTGGCCAACCGCGGTTTTGCCTATGCGCCAAGATTGTTGCTGGAGGCAGAACCACAAATCGCCATCAAACCGTTTGGCCAATCCGCTCACTGGGAATTAGTCCATAGGGGCATGGTCTCGGTCGTTTCATCGGGCACTGCGCGCAGCGTAACTCTCCCGGGCATCCAAGTCGCAGGCAAAACAGGATCGGCCGAGTTTAGAAAGGGCGGCAAGACCCATAGTTGGTTCGTGGCTTATGCGCCGGCCGACAAACCAGAGATCGCTCTGGTCGTTATGGCCGAAGAAGCCGGACACGGGGGGACCATCGCCGCGCCGATTGCCAAGGCGTGGCTAGAGGCTTATTTTAAGGACAAAAGAAAAGCGGCGGGCGCCAGAACTGCAACGCCCGCCAACGCGCTTTAGTCGGCCAACAGCTGCTCGATCTTCTTGCGAAGCTCCTTCATGCCAGCCTCGCTATAGCCGATCTTGATGTGGCTCACGTTGCCATCCTTGTCTAGGAGAGCGACGTGCGGAATGCCGGTAACGCCATAGTTCTCAAAGTTCGACCGTTCGCCATAGACTACGGGCCAAGTCATCTTGTGCTCGGCCATAAAGTCCTTCATCTTGGCGAACTCGTCGTCCTTGCTGATGTTGCGCTCCGTGCCATAGTAGCCGTAGTAGGTCGTAAAGCCGACAATCTCAAGCCCTTTCGACTTCAGGTCTTTGTACATCTCGACCATCGAAGGGAAAGCGGCCTTGCACGGCCCGCACCAGTGGGCAAAGAAGTCGATCAGCACGACCTTGCCTTTCAGACCCTCAAGGCCCGGAAACTCGCCATAGCCGCGCTCGCTGGTCAATGCGGGCGCGCTCGTGCCGACCATGTTGATCTGGGTCTTCTTGGAAGCCAGGCGTCGGGTCAGACCGCCCTTGTCCTCGCCAATGGCGGTAACGGCGGTAATACCCTCTTCAAGAACCTTGATCGCATCGGACTTTCGCTTCAAGGTAATCAGAAGGTCGGCCTCTTTTTCGGCGAACATCTGTGCGATGTTCTGCTTGGCCGCTACGTCTGCGGGCTGAGCCGAAAACTCAGCAGCCATCACATTCTTCTTGACCGAGTGCAGCGCCGCAATCGCCTTCTCTGCGCCAACCGCTCCGGCAATCGACTCAGAGAACACATAGGCCGTCTGCGAAGCCAGCGTTCGAGCCTGGTTGGTATTGGACGGAGACATCTTGGCGATCAGCTCGATCACCGCATCGATTTCCTTCAGCGTGTTGCACGCCGTCGCCATCTTGATTTGCGCGTCAAACTTGGCCGCAGGCGCCGGGTTGGTGGTCAGATAGACCTTGGCCGCATCGCACACTTCCTTGGGCATTTCGGCCATCTCGTAAAGTTGAGCCCATGCATATCCTTTTTCAGGGGCGATCTTGCTCGGGTCGACGCCTTTGACGCCTTCCAGCGCCATTTCGCGAATTTCGCGATTGAGAGCGTTAAAATCGACAGGTTTTTGTGCCGTGCGAGCTTCGGCCAATTTTGAGCTGCGATGCTTGTTGATCGCCTCAATGACCTCTTCCGGCTCTTTATCGACGGCAATCGCCAAACCAGCGATCAGCGTTACAGCGAGAAGTACTAACGACTTTTTGGGCGCGCCCATCTCTTGCGCCTCCTTTTGTTCGTAGATTAACAAAGATTATGGCCATTTTTAGGCCAGTATGTCAAGCCAATAGCAAATAGGCCGGACATCGAAAGGAGGATCGATGCCCGGCCGTCTCTCGTCGCTCGGGCCGGCGGACCCAAGCGCCCGTCTCGCGGTATCAACGGTCTGAAGACCGCCGCACCCTTTACGGAGAAAGGAGGTCAATCACTTATATAGACGATTGTCGGCTAAAAAGGGTTCGCTCAACCTGTCCTCAGGTAAAATCCGTCCATAGAACGACTGAGGCCGACTATCCGATGGAAGAGACGACAAGCGATATTCAAGAAACCATAGAGACAGCCGAATCAGATGCGCTTCAAAACGCCCTTGCAGAGGCCGAAGAGCAGAGAAACCTCTACTTAAGAACGCTGGCCGACTTTCAAAACTACAGGCGCAGGCAGCAAGACGCCCTAGACCAGATCCGGTGGACCATGGTTGAGGCTTTTGTGCACGATCTCCTTCCCATTCTCGACAACTTCGATCGTGCTGTCTCGGCTGCTGTGGACGCCGAAGACGGAAACAGCATCCTAGAAGGCGTCAGGCTGACCCAAAAGCAGATAGCCGAGCTCCTCGAGCGCTTTGACATCAAACCGATCGAGGCTGTTGGCAAGCCGTTCGATCCGAATCTTCACGACGCGGTCTCGCGGGTCGAATCGGTCGATCATCAAGATGGCGAGATCGTAGAAGAGATTCAGAGGGGTTATACGATACAAGACCGCGTGCTGAGACCGAGCCGAGTGCTGGTTGCAAAGAAGTCAGAACAACCCATCGAGAACGGAGGCATCGACACCGCCGTATGAGCGACGAACTGACGCTGTTCGGCACCGACGGATTCCGCGGCGAGGCAAACGTCATCGTTACTGCCGAGATGGCCGCGAAAATTGGCACGGCGGTCGGCGGTTGGCTTCAGCAGGAGGGGCGTCCGCTCCGAGCCATCATTGGTCGGGATACCCGTCGCAGCGGCCCTATGATAGAAGCGGCCCTGACAGCGGGACTCGCCCAAATGGGAGTCGAGACGATCTCCATTGGCATTGCGCCCACCCCGGCGGTCTCCTTTCTTTGCCCGCGTTACGAAGCGGGCGTCGGCATCATTGTTTCGGCATCGCACAACAAGGCTACCGACAACGGCATCAAATTGATCGGCCCCGATGGTTGCAAGTTACCGACCCAGACGGAGCAGACCATCGAGCAGACGGTCAAAGACGAGTTGCGCGGCCTGAAACTCGCGACGTCTGACAAGATAGGGCAGTGGAAGGACGGTTCGGCTTGGGTCGAGAGCTACGCCGATTACCTCGTCGGCGCAGCACAACAGATTGCCGGCGCCGAACGACCGTTCGAAGGCATGAGGCTTGCGTTGGACTGTGCGAACGGCGCGGCTTATGCGATCGCCCCTCGCGTTCTGCGCGCTTTGGGAGCCGCCTTGTGCGAGACCGGGATCGAGCCCAACGGCGACAACATCAATGAGAACTGCGGATCGACCCACTTGGGCGGTCTTATTGCGAGCGTTACGGGCTCCGGCGCCCACGCTGGAATCGCCTTCGACGGCGATGCCGACCGGTGTCTGCTGATCGACGAGCGAGGCAACGAAGTAGACGGCGATCGAATCATGTGCTGGTTCGCGCTGCACAAACAAAGGAACGGCGGTTTCAAGCCGCCGGTTGTGGTTGCGACGATTATGTCCAACGGCGGTATGAGAGAGCGATTGGCGGAGGCCGATATCCAACTCGTCATGACCGATGTCGGCGACCGGCACGTGGTCAACAAGATGCGCGAGATGGGGGCCATCATCGGCGGAGAACAGAGCGGCCACCTGATCTTTGCAGAGCATTCGGTTACCGGCGACGGCATCCTCACGGCGATCCAGGCGCTATGCCTGCTGAAAGAATCGGGCAAGCCGCTTTCTGAAGTCGCCCATCCGTTTCGCCCCATGCCTCGAAAACTGGAGAAGTACGCGACCGATCGAACCAAGGTTTGGCACGAGGACGCGGAGATCACAGAAGCGTACCAACAAGCCGAGCAAGCGCTCGCTCCAAAGGGTCGCGTCAACATTCGCGAATCGGGCACAGAGCGCGGCATTGTGCGCGTCTTGGTCGAAGCAGAAGAGGCCCAAGATGCGACCAAATGGAGCGACAAGATCGGACGCATCATCATCGACAGGATAGGTGCCTGAGCGTTGTTGCTGGCGATCGATGCGGGCAACACTCAGATCGTCTTTGGCGCTCGCGTCGAGGACGGCTGGCGCTCGTTCCGCATCGCCACTCGCCCGCAAGCGACCGAAGACGAACTGGCCGCCGTCTTGCTCAACGTGCTCAAACTGGGAGGCATCGATCAGTTTCCCACCGGCATCGTCATTGCGAGCGTCGTGCCTCCTCTTAACGAGACTTTTTCCCGCTTGGCGGCCAAATGGCTGGGTTGCAAGCCGCTCTTTGTAACGCACGACCTGCCGTTGGGGATCACAATTGCTTACGATCCGCCTAGCGCGGTCGGCGCCGACCGTCTGGCCAACGCCGTAGCGGCAGAGAGCCTTGTCGGTTCTCCCGCGATCGTGGTCGACTTTGGCACCGCCGTTACGCTCGATGTCGTTTCGTCTCAAAAGGAGTACTTGGGCGGCTCGATCCTCCCGGGCATCTACTTGGCATTGGAGTCTCTAGCGGGCAAAACATCCAAACTGCCCGCTATCGATCTTTCGGAAGAATCCCCCCAAGCGATCGGCAAGACGACGCCCGAAAGCCTGCGCAGCGGCGTGCTCCTAGGCACGGCCGGAGCCGTCGAGTCGCTAATCGGTCGGATAAAGTTAGAATTGGGCGGCGACGCGGCTGTGGTCGCCACGGGCGGCTTGGCGACACGGATTGCGGGTCTATGCCCCTCGATTCATCGCGTCGAGCCGCATCTGACGCTGGACGGTCTCAGAATCATCCACAATCGTATGAAGCACGGAGAGAACTGACATGGATTTAGCGGACGTTTGGAGCGCCATTCGAGACGAGGTTAAGGATCGGGTAACCGGCCGTTCGATGTGGCAAGCGATCGACGCCATGACGCCGATTCTGAGAGACGGGGATGCAACGGTCTTCGGAGTGCCCCATCAGAACGCCGATCTCATCGGCCATCTGCGCACGCCCGCTACCAAGAATATGATCGAATCGCTGCTCTCCGAGGCGTTGGGTTCCAGGGTCGCGCTGGTCGTTGTCGAAGGCGTCACTAAAGCCGACTATGAGTACCACCAGGAGCGTCAACGCGAGGCCAAAAGGATTGAAGAAGAAGCCCACGAACGAAGAGGCCAGACTCGCGAGACCCAACAGAACTGGGAAGGGGTGTTCGAAACGGTCGGTAGGCGATTTGCCGAGCTGCCCAACCGCAGCCTCAACCAATCCAAAGCGCTCTATCTGCAAGAGATGACCATCGTGATCCGCGAGGCGATCCAGAAAGTCGGAATCGACAACGAGATGGACGAGCGACAACTGAACCGAGCCATCGAGCGCATCGCTACGAACATTGAAGCCCCTGCATCGATAGTCGCCTGGATCGTGCTCCACTCCCCAATCGAATCAGCGTGAGCGCCCGCCCTTATGTTGCAAGGTTGTTGTTGCCGGACGGGTCGCCCGCGCCAGAGGCAGATCTGAAGGAAGCCTTCCTTTGCGACAGCCAGTTCGATCCCTATGATCCTGAGACCTGTCGCCCTGGCAAGAATGGCGAACTGCGGCTTGTCTATCCGCGCTCGCCCTTTATCCTCTGCGCCCCATTGAACGTCTCAACGGTCGGTCGCAAGACCTTCTATGCCACCGCCGGCGCTTCGGGCTATCGATCTGCTTCGGCCCTGCACCAATCTCTCCTCAATCGCGAGATCGCTCAGTCTCATCTTGCCCGAGTTAGCCAGACTGCAAAGTGGGCCGCCAAGCGCATCGGGGCCAATGAGGGGCTGACCAAAGGTCTGAACGAATCGCGCGCGTTCTTGGACGCCGCGCGGGCAACCGCCGCTCCAGAACAGGTCGCTCGATTGGCCGACCAGTCGCTTGTTCTGTCGGTCGGCCTTGGCGAACAACTGACCGAGACGATCGCTCGCGCCCGAATATCTCGGGTGGGAATGAGAGAAGCGTTTCTTTTTGGGTTAGCGCCCGGATCGGACTGGGACCTCACAGCACAAACCTGCAACGCCGTTGCAGTGCGTTGCGACTGGTTTGGAGACGGTATTGAAGCAGAAGCGGCACTGGCCGAATGTGTGGCGCGTCGGCTTGTCTGTCAGATAGAAGACGACCCGTGGCCGGCCGCTGCAAAACAAGCCGACACCGTAGCGTCCGTCGCGCATACAGCACAATCTGCGCTCGCGGCATCGATGCGTCGGTTCCGCGGACGGTCTCGATATTGGCAGATCGCGAAAGGCCTCTATCGATTTGCCGGGCGATACCGCATCTCGATCGACAACGTCATCGTGATCGTAGCAGGGTTAGGCGCCATTGCCCACGAGACCGATTCTCACGCCGTTCGCATCGTTTCGTTGCCGCTTACTGGCGCGTCCGCTTCTCCTGGGCCAATGGGTGAGGACGGATTGACCCGCGGCCCCCTCAGCACAGCCTCCGCTCTGGTCGATGCCAATGCGCCCTTCGAGTGTCTGGAAGTGGAGGTCGATAGTCGGCACGACCTGCACACGATCGAGGAGATGCTGGAACGATTCGCCGAGTTCGGGAAGCCCATCCAAGTGAGAGCTTTGGCAAGCGTCGGTGCCCGCGAGTTCTCTCTTCTGCTTAAGATCGCTTACTCCAAAGCCTACGTTATGGGCTGTCTATGGGATCGGCCGGAAACCCGCGCAATGGCCGCCGCGCGCCACCAACTCCACCCCGATTGAGGTATACTCGAACAGCCCAATATCACCATGAGCGCGGCCACAGCCCATACTCAAAGCGCGGACTGGACCTATGCTCCAGCCCCCGAATCAAGCGACATCGTTCGCATCTTGCCCGAGTACGACCTGTACATTGGCGGCAAGCGGGCCAAGCCCCAATCGGGCCGACGATTTGAAACGGTCAACCCGGCCAACGAGAAGACGCTCAGCCATGTTGCCGAAGCCAATGAAGCCGATGTCGATCTCGCCGTCAACGCTGCGCGGAAGGCCCTTTCGCCTTGGAACCGACTTAAACCCGCCGAAAGAGGCAAATACCTTTACCGCATCGCTCGCATCATTCAAGAGCGGTCGCGCGAGTTCGCCGTCTTGGAGAGCATGGACGGCGGCAAACCGATCCGAGAATCGCGGGATGTCGATGTCCCATTGGCCGCGGCGCACTTCTTCTATCATGCGGGATGGACCGATAAGCTGGAATACGCCTTTCACGGACGCCAAGCCTCGCCGATCGGGGTCGTCGGCCAGATTATTCCTTGGAACTTTCCGCTGTTAATGGCTGCTTGGAAGATCGCCCCCGCGCTGGCGTGCGGCAACACGGTCGTGATCAAACCCGCCGAGACGACGCCGCTCACGGTCTTGCTCCTGTGCGAAGTGTTCGAACAGGCAGACCTCCCACCAGGCGTTGTCAACGTGATCACAGGCGCAGGCGCTACCGGCGCGGCTTTGGTCAATCATCCCGATATCGATAAGATCGCCTTTACCGGCAGCACAGAGGTCGGTCGCAACATTCAAAAAGCCTTGGCAGGCACAGGCAAGCGTTTGACGTTAGAACTTGGCGGTAAGGCCGCAAACGTCATCTTCGAGGACGCGGACATCGACCAAGCGGTAGAGGGCATCGTCAACGGCATTTACTTCAATCAGGGCCACGTCTGTTGCGCAGGCAGCCGCCTTTTGGTCGAAGAGAGCATTGTCGATACGGTCGTTCGAAAACTGAGCCGACGCATCGAATTGTTGCGCATTGGCGATCCGCTGGACAAGAACACCGATGTCGGCGCCATCAATTCGCTGGCGCAGCTCCAACGCATCCGATCCATGGTGGATAAAGGCGTCGAAGAGGGCGCAATGTTCCACGAATCGAACTGCCCGCTGCCCGACAAGGGCTACTGGTTCCGACCGTCGTTCTTTACCAATGTTTCAATGAGTTGCTCGATCGCCCGAGACGAGATTTTTGGCCCTGTGCTGGCCATCATGACCTTTAGGACGCCCGACGAAGCGGTCAAACTGGCCAACAACACTCGTTACGGCCTCTCCGCCGGCGTTTGGACGGAAAAAGGCTCCAAGTATCTTGCCTTTGCCAAGAAAATGAGAGCGGGCGTCGTCTGGAGCAACACTTACAACCGATTCGATCCGACCAGCCCCTTTGGCGGCTTCAAAGAGAGCGGCTTTGGTCGAGAAGGCGGCCTGCACGGCCTCGAAGCGTACGTCAACTTACATTAGGAGAAATGAAATGAGAAGTTTACTGATCGCAATGTGCCTAATCAGCTTAGCGTCGGCTCAGCCGGGCAAGAATGAAGGCACCCTATTGGCCACCCTCCCGTCCGGCCTTAAAATTCAAGACTTCCGTATCGGCACGGGCGATGCCGTCAAGGCGACCGACGAGGTTACGATCCATTACACGGCTACGCTCGCCAGCGGCAAGGAGTTTGACAACACCAAGTCGTCCGGTCTGCCGTTTACTTTCAACGTTGGGCGCAACAAGGTCATCAAAGGCCTAGACGAGGGCATGATCGGCATGAAAGCGGGCGGCAAGCGCAAACTCGTGATGCCTCCTAATCTCGCCTTTGGCTCGACCGCATACTCTGCGGTTCCGGCCAACTCCACCGTTACCTACATCGTTGAGCTCATCAGCGTCCGTCCAGAACAGAAAGTATCCGGCAAAGAGGAATCTTCTGCAACTGGCCTCAAATGGGTCGACCTGACTATCGGGGATGGCGACTATCCGGTTACTGGCAAGACGGTCGTCGTTCACTATACGGGAACTCTTGAGAACGGAACCAAGTTCGACAGTTCGCACGATCGGAACAAGCCGTTCGAGTTCGTGCTCGGAGCCGGAAACGTCATCAAGGGCTGGGACGAGGGCCTCGCCACGATGCGCGTAGGCGGCAAAAGAAAACTCATTATCCCGCCCTCGCTGGGCTATGGCGATCGCGATTTGGGTACTATACCGCCTAACTCGACGCTCATCTTCGAGGTCGAACTGATCCGAATCAAGTAGGGAGAGAAACTATGCGACACCTCGCGATCATAGCCTTGGCCGCAGCGATCGTCGGGCTTCTGGCCTGCTCCGGAGAGCCGGAAGCAACGACCGAAACCACGAACAACAAACCGGTGCCAGAAGGCATGGAGCCGCCGAAAAAAGCCGACCAGACCGAGGAATCGGACTACGAAGCCAAGAAAGACGCCGAAAAAGCCGAGACCAAGGAGGAAGGCAAAACCGTGAAGACGAGTTCGGGATTGGAATACGAAGACCTCAAAGTAGGAACCGGAGCGGAGGCTGCGAAAGGCCAGGTTGCCCAAGTCCACTACAAGGGAACGCTTACGAACGGCCAGCAGTTCGACAGCTCTTGGGATCGAGGCCAAGCCTTCTCGTTTACTATCGGCGCGGGCGAAGTGATCAAGGGTTGGGACGAGGGCGTAGCAGGCATGAAAGTGGGCGGTAAGCGCAAGCTGATCGTCCCTCCAGAACTTGGTTACGGCAGCCGCGACATGGGCGCAATCCCGCCCAATTCCGTGCTGATCTTCGAAGTCGACCTGCTTGCGCTCCGCTGAGTTTGCATCTTTCCATGAATATCGGTTATAATTACCGGACGTTGGGTAGGCAGGGAGCGCCAATCTTCGCCCTCAGTGCGGCTATGGGAGCATGAACTTACTCATGTCGGATTCGAACGGCATTATCAAACACGTGGTTCAGATCATCAACGAAGGCCAGTTCGATGAGGCCGAACGGATGCTGAAAGAACTGCTGGGCAACGAACCGAACAATGCCGAGGCGCATCACCAGTTAGGACGAGTCTATTCCTTTATCGGTCTGTTCGACGAATCGTTGGAAGAACTGAAAGTCGCCGTAGAGATACTGCCTAACGATCCGCCCATCCGAGTCGACTTGGCCATGCAATACTGCATGTTAGGCTTCAACGACGAGGCCAAACAAGAGTTTGAAGAGGTGTTGCGCCAAGACCCCAACAACGAGATGGCGCAGCGCCAGATAATCTACTTCCGCTAAATGCGGCGGCGCCTCGCGCTCTTCCTCGCTTTCTCAGCCCTTCTCGCCTTTGCGCTCGTCTGGCGCTCGACGCTTGGGGGACATGTCTTTGCGCCATTGCCGCTGCTGAAAACAATGTCGCCATGGGCAGAAATGGGATTACCGGTTGACGATGCTTATTGGGACGTGCTCAACTGGGACAGCCTCGCACAGTTCTACCATTGGCGCGACATTAGCAACGAGCAGATTAGATCGCTTCAGGCGCCTCTCTGGAACCCTTACGCCTTGTGCGGAGCGCCCCTTCTAGCAAACGGCCAATCCGCGCCGTTTTACCCGCCCAATCTGATGTCCGCCCCGCTATCAGCCGCCCGTGCGACCGGATGGCTGGCCTGGTTCGCCCTCTTCTGGGCCTGCTTGGGCGGCTGTTTGCTCTTTGCCCGACAAGGCTTATCGACTACCGCCAGTATGGTCGGCGGGGCAGTCTGGTGTCTGAGCGCGTTCTTCGTCGCATGGTTGCAACTGCCGTCGGTTACCGCCGTTCTCTCTTGCATCCCTTGGGCGCTGGTCGCCTGCCACCGTCTGGTCGACGACCCTCGCACAGGAGCGGCATGGCTGGCGCTGGCTGCTGCAATGATCCTGCTGGCGGGGCATCTTCAGTTCGCCTTTTACGGCCTGGCCTTGACCGTGGCCTATGCGCTGTTCTTGTCGATTCAACGTCGAGCATGGGTCAGCCTTGGCGTTTTGCCGATCGCGTTGATGTTAGGAGCAGCGATCTCTGCGTTACAGTTGCTTCCAATGCTCGAACTGATTGGCTTTTCTCACCGTGGAGCGACCATCCCGACCGCCGAAGGCTATCAAGCCTATTCGCGTCTGGCAATGCCTCTTTATCATCTGATTTCCTACGTCTCGCCCGAACCGTTTGGCCATCCCCGGGACGGCGATTATTGGGGCGCGTATCACTATGCCGAACTGGCGCTCTTTATTGGTCTTCCGACGCTTTTCTTGGCGTCGGCCGCGCTGGTCTCTCGCCGAACGCCAGCTGTCTGGTTCTGGCTGGCTGCCTGGGTTGTAGCGATCATGATCGCTATGGGTACCGGTCTTACCCAAGCGCTCTACTTCTATCTGCCTGGATGGAGCGGTTCGGGCAGCCCCGCCCGCGTGCTGTGCATTGCTGCGCTGGCTCTGGCTGGGCTGGCAGCGCATGGCGCTCAAGCCTTGCGAGATCGCCCAACGCGGTGGCCGCATGCAACCGGACTCTTTCTATCGATCGTCGCCGCTTTCGCGCTAATCGGTTTTGGCCTGCTGCCTCAAGGGACGTCGTTTGATCTCTCCAAGATCATTCACATCCCTTCGCTTGCTGCCCTGATCGTGCTTATCGCCGCATCGATCTTGAAGCAGCCCAAGATCGTCCTTGCAGCGACCGTTATCGCCCTTTTTATTCCCGCCTATCGCTACAACTTGACCGGTCCGATCGAGGCTGCATTCCCCAAGCCCTACAATGTGCCAACTCTTCAGCCAGGCGAGCGAATCATCGGGATCAACAATTCTTGGAGTTTGAGAGAAGCTCCCCGGGGCCAATTGCCCCCCAATACCGCTGCTGCGTGGCGAACGCCCGATGCGACCGGTTACGATTCGACGCTCCTGCGATGGTACAAACGCATGGCCGACTGGATGAACGAGCAGGACAGCGCGCCGGTAGAAAACGGCAATATGATATTTGCCAAGGTTATGAGAGAGAGATGGTCATGGCTGCGGGTGAAGCGGGAGTTTAACATGGGTATATGGTATGAATTGTCCGCTAACGGCTATGGCCTCTTCGTTGGCCCGGCAGAATTTGCCGATGAGGAAGAGACGTGGCGCAGACTCGACGATGCATGGGGCCGGAAGACGATCCTCTTAACTGGAGACGGCGCGCAAGAAGCCCTGAATCGCTACGGCGCGGGCGATCCTCAGCCTGGCGAAGCCCGGATTACAGAGTATGGGCCAAACGAGATCGCCATCGCCGCTTCGAATCCCTCAAGTCTTGGATCGTGGCTTTTCATCAGCGATACTTACTATCCGGGTTGGCGGGCAACGGTTAACGGCAAGAATATGCCCGTCATCCGTGCCAACGGCGCTTTTCGCGCCATACCCGTTCCGCCCGGCGACTCGACCGTCCGGATGCGTTACTCGCCGGCTTCTTTTCAGTGGGGCTTGATCCTCGCAACCCTTGGAATTGCGATAGTCGGCGTGCTGTTGACGAGAAAAAGGGCGGCCCGCGTCAAAGCAGAAGCCGCCCTTGGTACGAGTTAGCGTCGAGCGCGCTTGATGGTGCAACCAAACGCCTTGGTCTCGGCCTTGGCGACCGTGCGACCGGCTACGATGTCGTTGAGAGCGTTCTCCAGATCCTTCGAAGTAATGCCGCTCGGATTCTGGCTGTCGTCGATCCGACCATGATAGACGAGCTTCAGGTTCGGGTCGAGCACAAACGCCTCGGGAGTAACCGCCGCCTTGTACTGGTCTGCGACCGCATGACCTTCGTCGCGCAGGACGGGGAAGACGTACTTCTTGTCCGTCGCATGTTGCGTAACCTCGGCTGTCGGCTCGGTTACGTTAGGATTGATGCCTACGAACAAGATGCCCTTGTCCATGAACTTCTTGGCGACCTCGTTCATCCGCTCGTCGTATGCCAACGAAACAGGGCACTTGGTTGCGATGAAGAACACGACCATCGCTTTGTGATTCTTGGCCAGCGATGTGCCAGCCTGAGCGCCCCACTTGCTGAAGGCCTCCGGCTTGAACGCGACCGGCAGATTGAACGAAGGCGCAACCTCGCCGATCTTGCCCGTAAACTCGGCAGACGGCTTCTCGGCGACCCAACCGGCCAAGTCGGCGCCATGCTTTTCGGTCTCAATGCCGGTCATCACGTTTTCGACGGTTCCATCTTTGCCGACCAAGAACGTAACTCGGCTAGCAAGCCCGCTGGGCGACTTCACGCCATACGCCTTGGCCACTTCGCCGTTCGTGTCGGCCAGCAGCGTGTAAGGCAAGTTGTGCTCTTTGGCAAATTTGGCGTGCGTCTCGACCGAATCGGTGCTGATGCCGAAGACTACGGCGCCCGTCTTCTTGATCGCATCGTAGCTATCGCGGATCGAGCAGGCCTGTTTAGTGCATCCGCCGGTAAAATCTTTGGGATAGAAGACCAGGGCGACCGGCTTGCCTGCATAGTCGCTGAGCTTGTGGGTCTTGCCGTTCTGATCTTCAAGCGCAAAGTCGGGGGCTTTGGAGCCTTTCTCAATGGGAGACGATGAGAGCGCGTACTTCGCGCCGAAAGCAACGGCCACGGTCAGGGCGACTGCGGCAATAATCCAGCCATTCTTACTCATGTGTGACCACCCTCCGGTAGTTTTTCGGTACAACTTAACAACACGTTTGCAAGCCTATGCGGTTCCCGCTTTCTCTCGCGCCATCTGACGGATTCGATGCGAAACCTCCATCGAACAGAACTTGGGCCCGCACATCGAGCAAAAGTGCGCATGCTTGTGCGCTTCTTTCGGCATCGTCTCGTCGTGCATCGCTCTTGCGGTCTCCGGGTCGAGCGCCAATTCGAACTGCCGATTCCAATCGAATTCGAATCGCGCCGTGCTGAGAGCGTCGTCCCAATCGCGCGCGCCGGGCAATCCCTTCGCCACGTCCGCCGCGTGCGCCGCAATGCGATAGGCGATCATGCCCTGCTTAACATCCTCCCGATTGGGCAGGCCCAGGTGCTCTTTGGGCGTTACATAGCACAGCAGCGCCGTGCCGTGCCATGCGACGATAGCGGCCCCGATCGCCGACGTGATATGGTCGTATCCGGGCGCGATGTCCGTAACCAAGGGCCCAAGCGTATAGAACGGCGCGCCATGGCACCACTCTTGCTGAAGCCGCACGTTCTCCTCTAGCAAGTGCAAAGGTATGTGCCCTGGGCCTTCCACCATCACTTGCACGTCCTTCTCCCATGCGCGTTTGGTCAGCTCGCCCAGCGTTCGCAGTTCGGCCAACTGAGCCTCGTCGTTCGCATCGGCGATCGAACCCGGGCGCAAGCCGTCTCCCAGGCTGATGGTAACGTCGTACCGTCGGCAGATGTCCAGTATCGTGTCCCAATGGGTGTAATACGGGTTTTCCTTGTGCTTATCGATCGACCATTCGGCCATCAGCGACCCGCCGCGGCTGACAATGCCGGTAACCCGCTCGTTGGTCAACGGCACATAGCGCAGCAGCACGCCCGCATGGATGGTCATGTAATCGACGCCCTGTTGAGCCTGATGCTCGATGATTCCCAAGAAGTCGTCCTCGGTCAACTCGGTTACCGATCGAACCCGCATAACCAGCTGATAAATGGGCACCGTGCCCACCGGTACGGGCGACTTATCGATGATCGCGCTTCTAATCTGATCCAGATCGCCCCCGGTCGAGAGGTCCATCACGGTATCGGCGCCAAAGTGCACGGCGGTGTGAAGCTTTTCTAACTCTTGATCGATCTCGCTGGTAACGGCCGAGTTGCCGATGTTCGCATTGATCTTGACGCGATGGCTCTTGCCGATTACGGTCGGTTCCAACGAGAGGTGGCGCACATTGGCGGGGATGATCGACGTGCCGTTTGCCACTTCTTGACGAATTTGCTCGGCATCGACTTTCTCGCGCTCTGCGCAATAAAGCATCTCCTCAGTGACGATGCCTTGGCGAGCATAGTGCATCTGCGTAACGCATCCCTTCCGCCCTTTGACCCACTCTGATCGGAACATATCGGCCTCCTATATGGTCGCCTATGGCGCGGCGCGGAACCCAAACATGCGCGGGGATAGGCGGAGGTCGGCCGCTTTCCCTACGCCGGTACTAACCGGATCAGGTTCGAGGGGTTCGTCTCAGCCTCTTGGCGCCCCCAGCGACGCTCTTAGTATACCCATCGCTACACCGCGGCAAAGCCCGAACGGGATTTTTTCGAAATGTAGCACAATTTTGAGTACGAATCAAGCCGGGAGGGCGAGCGTCCCCGCGAGCCGAATCACGGGGGAGTTATGTCCCTCGACCTATAAGGATACAAGGGTTCTGGAGGAAGGGCCAGGCGGAAGCCTGGCGTGCCGAAGGTACGGTCTCGCGCAAAGAGCGCGAAAGGACGCCAAGGACTCAGAGGAGACCCCGAACGAAGTCAGGAAGAACCCACCCTCGTCAGCAACTCCCCGCCGACACGCAAAGATTCTGGCCAAGATAGTGTATAACCCTGCAAACCCGAGAAGCCGTGCAGGGTACGATATCGCTCCCTCAACCCATGAGAAAAACAAAAGCCAAAGGAAAACGAACCTACAAACAAGAAGCCATCCCGCCCGGCGGATCGCTCGTCATTGTCGAATCGCCCGCCAAGACCAAGACCCTCAAGAACTTCTTGGGACCCGAGTTCAGGCTCGCAGCCTCCATGGGGCATGTGCGCGACCTGCCGGCTCGAAAGTTAGGCATCGACATCGAAAAGGAGTTCTCGCCTACTTACGAAGTCTCTCCGGAGCGCAAAGATATCGTCCAGAAACTGAAGGCCGCTGCGGCCTCGGCCGACCGGGTCTACATGGCCACCGACCCGGATCGAGAAGGAGAAGCCATCGCTTGGCACTTGGCTCATGCGCTCAACGTTAAAGACCCGATCCGCATTCAGTTCAACGAGATCACAGAGACCGCCGTTCGTCAGGCGCTGCAACAGCCCCGCGAGATTAACCTGTCATTGGTCGACGCGCAGCAAGCCCGTCGCGTGATGGATCGATTGGTCGGCTATCAGCTTAGCCCGTTGCTTTGGAAGAAGAGCGGATCCAAAAATCTGAGCGCCGGTCGTGTGCAATCGGTCGCTTTGCGGCTCATCGTGGAGCGCGAGCGCGAGATTCGCGCCTTCGTGCCCGAAGAGTATTGGAACATTTTCGCCACGCTGACCCCGCTCACTGAGGATTTTCCTTTCAAAGCAGAGCTCAAACAAAAGGGCGACGAGAAGATCGATCTGAAGACCCAAGCCCAGACCGACGCCGTGCTGAAGCAGTTAGAGGGCGCGGAGTACATCGTCTCGTCGGTTACCAAAAAGACTCAGAAACGCCGCCCTCAACCGCCGTTCATCACCAGCACGCTGCAGCAAGAGGCAGCGCGCAAGTTAGGCTTTTCGGCCAACCTCACCATGCGAATTGCCCAGCAACTGTACGAAGGCATCGAACTCGGCTCCGAGGGCGCCGTCGGCCTGATCACCTATATGCGAACCGATTCTGTGCGCGTTGCCGACGAGGCGCAAAGAGCGGCCGCGGCCTACATCGAGCGAGAGTACGGAAAGGACCACTTGCCGCCCAGCAAGCGCGTTTACAAAACTCGCGGCGGCGCTCAGGACGCTCACGAAGCTGTTCGACCGACCGACGTGTTCCGAACGCCCGATTCGGTCGCTCGATTTCTCTCTCCCGAACAGAAGAAGCTTTACGAGATCATTTGGAAACGTTTTGTTGCCAGTCAGATGGCAGATGCCGAGATCGAGGTTACGCGAGTCGACATCAAGGCTGGGGATTTCCTGTTTCGAGCGTCGGGCAGCCGACCCGTGTTCTTAGGCTTTATGTCGGTCTATGTCGAAGGAAAGGACACGGCCGAAACGACCGACGACGAGCAGCCCCCGTTGCCCGCGCTCTCGCCCGATCAACTGCTGAAGCTGTTGGCGCTGGAGCCAAAGCAGTCTTTTACGCAACCGCCGCCCCGATACACCGAAGCGACGTTGGTCAAAGCGATGGAGCAGCACGGCATCGGTCGACCGAGCACTTACGCCTCGATCATCTCAACCATTGTCGATCGCAAGTACGTCGAGTTAAAGAGCAAGGCGTTCCATCCGACGCCCGTGGGCGAGCTGGTCAACGACTATCTGGTCAAGCGGTTCGACGACGTGGTGAATGTAGCGTTTACCGCCCGAATGGAAGAGGAACTCGACCAGATCGAGGATGGCAAGATGAAGTGGACTCGCGTGGTGGGCGACTTTTATGAGCCGTTCAAAAGGCGTCTCAACGAGGCGGAGGGCGATTCTGAGCGACTAAAGCCGGCAGACGAGCCATCTGACCTCAAATGTCCCGAATGTGGTCGGCCCATGGTGATCAAGAGCGTGCTAAGAATGGGCGAGATCGAACGGTTCTACGGCTGTTCGGGCTACCCGGAGTGCAAGAAAACCATGCCAATGGAAGAAGAACAGGCGGAGCAAGAAAACGCGCCCGACTGTCCGGAGTGCAGCAAGAAGATGAAACTCCGAAAGGGACGGTACGGTCCGTTTTGGTCCTGCCAGGACTACCCGGCGTGCAAAGGCATCCGCAAAGTTACGACCGGCATCCCATGCCCTCAGTGCAAGACCGGCCAGATACGCCAGATGAAAAGCAAGAAGGGCAAGACGTTCTTCAGTTGCGATCGGTATCCCGAATGCAAGTTTGCCAGTTGGAACAAGCCCACGGGCGAGCAGTGTCCAAACTGCGGCGGCTATCTGATCGAGATGGCAGGCGGCAGAGGCGTGCAATGCTCAGACAAAGGCTGCGGATACAAGCGACAAGAATCTGCCGGCCTTGCCGAAGCGGGATAGACGATTTCTAGTTTATAATATCCCTGGACATGGCTACATCGCCCGGTCCTATGGCATCATTTACTGTAGGGGCGTAACGGCGCCCAGACCATAAAAATGAAGAGAGCGCTCTTGACGGTGATGCTTGTCGGCTCGATGTTCGGGCTGGCCCATGCACAAACGCTGGAAGAAGTCCAAGACAGCGTCATCTATGTCAACGAGTTCTTTCCGGCCAACCAACTGAAGACTTACCGTCTCACCGTTACCAATAACAATACAACTGCCAACTTTGTCCGGCAGATTCATCCGTTGATGACGACGCCGGACAAGCTGACGGGCCTCACCGCGCCTGCCGGATGGGTTTGGGCCAAAGTGCCCTGGGACGCTTTTCCAGACGCGGCGCTCGCCTCCACAACGGGCACGGGCATCGCGCCGAACGGCGGCACAGGCGTATTCACCTATCAATGCGACCCGCCGAACGACTTCTACGTCCGCTCCCAGATTCGCCAGGGTACGATCAGCAACAACTTTGTCGATCGACAGCGCGTTTTGCCGCGCATTCCGCATCTTGCCCGCGACTATATCTCCAAACTCAGCGTTCGTACTCGGTCGCAACGAACCGATGTGATACGACTGGAGTACACGGTCGACTCTGCCGAGCGCATCACCCGCCATCGTCTGACCACGATCAATGCCGACCGACAGCCGGTCGATCACGTTCGCTGGCCGCCAGCCAACATGAACCAGGCCAACTTCCCGCCAGACCGGTTCTTCTCCAGCTCGGTGCCGCGCAACATCGATACGGCAGGCCAAATCACCGTTCAGAATTGGTTTTTGCGCTTCGAAACGGCTCAGTTTTCGGGAGGCGGCATGTCGCTTCCCCAGTTGGAATGGGTCAGTTCCACCGTGCGGGAGTCTAAAGCGAAGCTAAGCATTGAGTTTGAACCTTCGGTCGATCGTCCCGGAGTCGGTCGATCCGCAGTCTTCAGACTCCGCAACGACGATACTCGGATCGTCGTCATCGATCAACTCCAACTCTTTTTTCACCAGCCTACCGACTTGCCGTTCGATGCCATCGAGGATTGGACGACCTGGGACCGCACGGTCGGGCCGTTTCAATTGACCCCGGGCCAGGTCCGAACCGAACTGTTCCAAATGGCGCCGGGTCAGTACATTATAGGCAGAGTTGTGGCTCGCGAGCTGGGATCGTCTATTCCAATCATGCTGCACTTTTTGCAAGAGGAGATCGGCAATCCGTTGGTCTGCGGCAGTACGCCCGATAATGAGAGACCGATCAATGTTACTTTTAGGCGCGTTGGCACGACCGAAGACATTGTTCTGCCGGCCCAACTTTTGGGAGACGAGCGCTGGCAAGTGCCGATCGAGTTGATCAGTTTGGATATTCGGGGAAGCTACTATGTGCGAGCAAAGCCCGATAGGGCGCTGAGCGTGCTGGGCCAGCGCTGGCGCGGGGGTACGCCGGTCTTCGATCTCTTTATGCCAGGGGGCGACGCGGTCGATCCCGACATCCGCATCCAGCACTTGATTCTCGGCGATGTGGACAACAACGACATCATCGACGACACCGACCTGGCGCGAGTGTTGGGCCGCTTCGGCGCCATTGGCAATCTGGCCGAAGACCTGAACGGCGATGGGATAGTGGACGACATCGACCTGGCCATTCTTCTAGAGAACTTTGGCCGATCTGGACCGCCTTGGCCGTAAACCAGCCTCTGCGCAACCCGTTGGGCGAAACTCAACTTCGAGTCGTCGAACCCAGCAACCCGGTCGATAGCGCAACCGACCCGGTCTATGGCTACTCGTTCTCTTACGCAATCTATGGCGAAACCCGGCAGAAAGGCGACTGGGAACGGCGCTTTGTCGTCCGAGCGCAAAAACGAGAACGATTGCCCCTCATCCGACTCGCGTCGACCTTCTTGCTTCGTTGCTGCGACTATGCGATCGACCGGCTCAATCGCGACTTTGTGATAGCCGGATCGCGAGAACTGAACGTCTATTTTTGCACTGAGGGCCGGCCAGGCGGCGAACATTTTCGCAACAACATCTACCTCTTTCGTGCCGACGACAGCGTGGCGCCGATCGACTGGGCGCGAGAGATCGCCCATGAGTTTGGACATGCCTCTGTACCGCCGATCAATAGTTTTTTGGAGCCGGAAGCATGGGCCAATGGCGATGTGGGAGAAAGGCTCTTTCTCGAATGGCTGCTGGAAGACCTCAAGACGGGCCGCTTAAGCCCGGACGACGCCATGCGCTGCGCGCCCGGCGACCTTGAGAGATACCTCGACCGACATAAAAAGCCTCTTGTGGATCGCTTGTTGGCGAACGGCTTAGACGTTCGAAAATATCGATCTCGCAGCGCGGAGGGCTACTTCGAATATGTCGCCTTCGCCTGCTACTTGGAGAGAGTCTATGGCGCGGCGCTCCTGGCAAGATCAATGGCGCTGGCCGGAGGCGTCGAACCCGAACATTTTCTCAAAGGCGCGACCGAGGCGATCAACGAATCGGACGATTTGACGGTTACGATGAGAAAGCAAAGCCAAATGCTCTTTCTGCCCAATTACGCCCAATGGCGAACCGAACAAGGAAGATTGGAACGGGGATCATCGAGCGATTGGCCGCGCATTGCACTGCAGAGTTGGAAACCCGACCAAAACCTGCGGTTGACAAAGGCATAGACAGGACGCCCTGTAACTGGGGAGAAAGTCAGGGAATGCTCAAGACCATCGCTGTTTTGCTGTGGGCGGCAAACGTCGCAAACGCCCAATGGGCCGATATCAAACAGATCGGTCGCGCGGGCGAGCCGTCCATGGCGACCGATTCGCGAGGCAACGTCTTTGTCGGCGCGCACTTGCCCGGCAGTCTCTTCGTCAGCCGCGATTGGGGCAAAACGTTCGAGCATCAAGCGATCGACGGCTATTGCGATTTTGTAACGCACGCGATGCCCGATGGGCGTTTTTATCTGGTCTATATGGTGCACGGCATCGATGGTATTTCGGTCAAACGCTCGACCGATGCGGGCAAGACGCTCCAGGGCGGCAAGGTGCTGAGCGGACCGCTGGACCGGCAATGGATCGCCGTTCATCCCAAGACAGGGCACATTTTCATGGTCTACTCTCACGGTTATATCGGCGGTCCGGCGTCCAAGGGGATATTTTGTGCAGTCTCACAGGATGGCGGGGCGACGTTTCGCGAAGTGGCCCGAGCGGACGATGCTCCCAGTGGCGAGGAGGCGGTCGATCCGCTGATCGTAACCAGCACAACAGGCAGGCTATACGCTATGTGGGGGTTGTCTAAAGATAGGGACACTATATATGCCTATCGCATGGCCTACTCGGACGACGGCATCAGATGGAAAGGCCACCAGACGGTTGCGACCTCCAGCCCTCAGTTCGGCACCACGCAAGAACGGTGGATGCTGGGGTGCATGGTTGCTCAGGGGCCAAAGCGCTTGATCGTTTTCTACAGCGACAAGGCCGAACTTTCGATCGACGGAGCGCCGCACCGCGCGCACCTTGTCTACTACAGAGTCAGCGATGACGGCGGCGTCACGTTTGGCCCGCCAAGAACCTTGCTTCCTCAGTCCGAACTCGAGAAAGTGGTTCGCCAGTATGCCGACAAGGCGCCCGGCAGAGGCGTCAATCTGTATGCCCAGGCGCTGGTATGGGCGACGCTCGATCCCTATGGAGGTCTGCACGCCTTCTTCCACGACAATCGAGAGGGCAGGGCCCCGCTGCAGAACACCGTGGTCAATAAGTGGCACCTGCGACACTCTATGTCTCTCAACCCGAACAGAGGCTTCATGCTCTCGCAGCGCGTTTCGCACGACCAGGTTTGCCTAAGGCCCGCGCTCGATTTCATCACGTGTGCGGCCGATTCGCGCTACCTCTACGCCGCTTGGGTCGAAACGCCAAACTCCATGAACGCGATGCCGTTTACTGGCAACCTGATGGTCGGTCGCTTGCCGTTGCCATCGCTGATGCGCTTGATGTTCGGCCTTTAGCAAACCTCGCGCGCCTTTCTATACAGTTCCTTACACACGGAGGCTCGCAATGGCATTTGGATGGGAAGGCGAAAAGGTTCGATTGACGCCGTTGGACAAGGAACGGCACTTTGAAAACGCATTTGCGTGGATTAACGATCCGGTCGTAACGCGCTACCTGGCGCACGGCGACATGCCCATAACGCGCCCATCCGAAGAGGAATGGTTCGAAAGAGCAAGTAAATCGAATGAAAGCGACGTTCTCTTTGCGATAGAGACCTTGGATGGCGTTCATCTTGGCTTCAACGGCATCCATGGCATCAACTGGCGATGGGGAACCGCCGTAACCGGAACCATGATCGGGCGCCAAGACATGTGGGGACAAGGCTTCGGCTCCGACGCGGCCCTCGTCAGAACGCGCTATGCGTTCGACGTGTTGAACCTGCGCCTGCTGCGATCCGAGGTGATGGCGGAGAACATCGGCTCGATCAAGATGCTGACGAGAGCGGGCTATCAGGAGGTCGGACGCATACCGCAGCTCTATTGGAAGCGCGGCGCCTACAGAGACGCCGTTATCCTCTGCGCTCTGAAGTCCGAGTTTAAGGACCCCAAGTAGGCGATTACGGCCGGGCCGGTCATATAGATCGATCCCCGGCCGTTCTGCTCTATTAAGAGCGAGCCGCCGGGCAGATCGACCTGATACTCGCCCGGTTCGCCGCCCGATCGAATCCAAGCCGCCACCGAAGCGCAAGCGCCCGTGCCGCATGCCTGCGTAAATCCGGCGCCCAACTCAAAGGTGCGAACCCTCAGTCTGAAAGGCTCGACAAAGACAGCCTCGTGCGCGTTGGCCTGGTGTTCGCGCGCTTTCACCGGCGCTTCCGTTTCAAAATCAGCGCGATGTTCCAGCCAGACCCAATGCAGATTGCCGACCTTTGCCAGCCAGCCGTCCTCCCGCCTTTCGACTGTCGGCAGCCCCATGTCGACGCGAAACTGCCCGTCGCGCTCCTCGACGGCATAGACGCCCGATTCCGTTTCGACTCGCCAGACCGGACCCTCGGCCAATCGCCATGTCTTGGCCGCCAGCGCCGCGCAACGGATGCCGTTGCCGCACATCAGCGCGGTCGTGCCGTCGCTGTTGTGGACCGTCATCTTAAAGTCCGCCTTGTCCGAAGGCGAGAGAGTCAGCAGTCCGTCCGCGCCAATGCCAAGCTGACGATGGCACGCCGCACGGGCAAACTCGGACGTAGGCAAAAACGGGCTGCTGAACGACTCGACCAGAATGAAATCGTTGCCTAACCCGTGCGCCTTAGCAAATCGCATTACTCCTCATCGGTGGCATGTCCCTCGGGCCGGTCGTTGCTGTGCTCAGGCCTTCCGCCGTAGCCTGGCACCGGCCTAGACGGCACGATCGACGAGACCGCATGTTTGTACACTAGTTGCACCGGTTTGCCCGGACTTTCTAGGAGAATCGTAAATGCGTCGAAGCCTCGCACCAGTCCTCTCAACTGCACGCTGCCCATCAGATAGATGGTAACAGAGATCCCCTCCTTGCGAACCTGGTTGAGAAACATGTCCTGCAAATTGATAGTCTTAGCCATTCAAGCGTCCTCCCTCCATTGGAGACAAATACCAAAGTTCAGCAATCCGTGCGCTAGTCGCGCGCGCCTCTCCGCTCGTTTCCATCCAAATGACGTTCGGTTCTCGTCTAAACCACGTCATCTGCCTCTTGGCGTATCTTCGCGTCTGAAGCTGGAAATCCTCTACCGCTTGCGCGCGAGTCGACTCTCCTTTGAGCATCCTCACAGCCTGCTTTACGCCCAACATGCGCAGGGCCGGCGCGTCTTCGGGCGCTCCCGCTTCCAACAGCGCTCGGGTCTCCTCCACGAGTCCTGTTTCGAACAGATGGGCCGAACGCCGATCGATGCGCTCGTACAGCGCCTTCCGATCCATCGTCAGCCCGATTTTGAGCGAAGGAAGCTCGCACTCCTCGCGCTTTTGCCAATCGGACCAGGGCAACCCCGATACAGTATACACTTCCAACGCGCGAAGGTTTCGAACAGGGTCGTTCGGATGTATTTTTTGAGCCGCTATCGGGTCTATTCGCTCTAATTCGGCCCTGATGGCCGCTGGTCCTTTGGATTGGAGTTCCAAGCGCGTCTGGAGCGAAACTGGCGGCGGCGGGCGATACTGCGCCAGCAGAGCGCGGATATACAGCCCCGTGCCGCCGCACACGATGGGCAACCGCCCCCTTTGCCGAATCTCTCGGATCGCGGCTCTCGCCAACTCGGCGAATCGACCGGCCGTGAAGGCTTCTCGCGGATCGGCGACATCGATCAGATGGAACGGCACGCCCTTGCGCTCTTCTTGCGTGGGCTTTACCGCGCTGACGTCCATCCCGCGATAAACCGCCGCGCTATCGGCCGAGATAATTTCGCCATCGAGCCTGAGCGCCGTTTCGATCGCAACGTCCGTCTTCCCGACCGCCGTCGGGCCTAGGATAACGAGGATGCGGCGGTCCTGCGACTGTTGACCCGGCGCCGGTTGCCCTTGTGCCTCTTGAGGTTGGTTCTCTTGCCCCATCATTTTAGGAGGCTGTTCGCCTGCTTTGGCGTCATTATAGCCGTTCAGCCAGAGCAGGCGAACAGGTCTCGATTGGCATCCGAGAAGCGAGATCTATCCGGTATTCTAAAGTGCTCGGATATAAATCGACAAAGGGGACCAAGGTGCCATATGACAATGTTTCTCGCGGTCGCGACTGTGCTCGTCTGCATCGGCCAAACCGCCCCGAACTCCCCCATGCAAACCAGGTTCATCGACCTTTCGAAGGAGACGCACCGACAAATCGTCGTCGATCGGGAGCCGGGGCAGTACCTGGGCCACGTTTCGACTGTGCTGTTGGAGGACGGTCGCACTCTATTGGCCGCGTATCCAAGAGGCCACGGAAAGGGCGCGATCGTGCTCAAGAAGAGCACGGACGGCGGCAAGACCTGGAGCGAACGGCTGCCCGTACCGGATAACTGGTCGACGAGTTTAGAAACGCCGACCATTCATCGCACAATCGACCCTAAGAGCGGGAAGAAGCGCCTCATCCTCTGGTCCGGTCTTTATCCGGCGCGCCTTGCCTTTAGCGAGGACGACGGCAAAACCTGGACGCCGCTCAAACAGGCGGGCGATTGGGGCGGAATCGTCGTGATGGGCTTTGTGGAAAGACTAAGCGACGGCCGCTATCTGGCCATGTTTCACGACGATGGCCGATTCTTTTCCAAGAATGGCAGGGCAACCGGCGCTTTCACGCTTTACAAGACCTACTCGACAGACGGCGGGCTGACTTGGTCGTTCCCTGAAGTCGTTTGGAGCGGTTCCGATATTCATTTGTGCGAACCTGGTTTTGTCCGGTCGCCCGACGGCAAGCGCCTCGCGGTTTTGTTGCGCGAGAATCGTCGCGTCAAGCGATCGCACGTCATGTTCTCAAGCGACGAGGGCAAGACGTGGAGCGTGCCTCGCGAACTTCCGCTGGAATTGACCGGAGATCGGCACACGGCCAAATATGCCCCGGACGGCAGGTTAGTCGTAAGCTTTCGCGATATGGCTTCCGGAAGCCCGACCTGGGGCGATTGGGTCGTTTGGGTCGGGACGTTCGAGGACATTGAGCAAGGACGCCCGGGCCAGTACCGCGTTCGTCTGATGGACAATCTGAAAGGCTCGGATTGCGCCTACCCTGGAGTCGAAGCCTTGCCGGACGGCACATTCGTCTGCGCGACGTATGGCCATTGGGCAGAGGGCGAACAGCCTTATATCGTCTCAGTTCGGTTTAAGTTGCAGGAGTTCGACCAAAAGTAAAAATCCCCCAGAGCCCTTGGAGAGGGCCTGGGGGATTGGGGGTTTCTACTGTTGCTTTGCCGGGGGCATGCGGTTGCGGACTTGGAACTCCGGCCCCATGTTGTACAACTCGGGATGGAGGTAGAAGCCGCGCTCCCAGTCGGCCTTCCGCTCTTCGACGATGATGGGATAGGCTTTGGCGAACGGGTCTTGCCGTACGCCGTAGACGACCCAGGTAACCGACTTGCCGGCCACGCCGCCGCCGATCTTGAAGCGCCCGCCCTTGAGCTCTTCAGCAATGTGAAGGTTGGGCATGGGCGCGCCGATCGCCGTCAGATTGTAGTCGAAGTCGGTATTGATCGCCGTCAGCCAGGCGGGCACATCGACGACCGCCTCGCCCTTAGCGTCGAACACCGCGCGACCCTTGTAGATGTTGGTCATTTGGTCGCTCTCGACCGAGGCGTGGCGCAGGTAGTAGTTGCCCGGGTCCTGTGGATGGTCGATCAAGAAGGCCTTGACCCCTGCAGTCGCCGTATCGCCATAGATCTCGCCCAGGTTGGCGCCGGTGATCCGGGCGCCCGCGCGAGCGGTGGCGTCGGAGTTTCGGATAACCTCCATGCGACCGTTGCCAACGTCATCCACGAACATTTGGGATCTGACCTTAAGCGCGGTGGCCGCGTTGGGCTTTGAGGCGGCGACGAATCCATGATGCCGTTGGACGGCGCCGGTGCCGACCGCGCTCAGTTGCACGATCGGCAGGGCGCCTTCGTTGTTGACGATGATTCGGCCGTGGTCGCCTGTGGTGTTTCGCGCCAGTTCGATCCGGGCGCTGCCAGCAACAGTTGAAACCAACACTCGGCCGCTGAAATTAGCGGCGGCCTGGCCTGTGGCCTCATTGTTGTGGATCACGCGCATGGTTGTGTTCGTGGATGCGGCAGGCGATGAGGCAAATACCGCGTTTTGCGATGCGGCTGCGGACTCGGCGAATACGGCAACGCCCCCTGCGCCTTCGGCTTTGCCGTAGACACCGTGGCCGCTAGCGCCAGTTGCATGGCCGTAGACTCCGCTTCCGCCTGTCGTATTGCCGAAAACACCGATGGCCGATAGACCGGTGTTGGCTTGACCGTGCACTCCGATGCCAGCAGCTTGAGAGGACGAGCCATATACGCCTGTTCCGACGATCGGCGTTCCGGCGGCGCCGAATTGCCCGACGACGCCGATGCCGCTGGTGGTTGTGCCGTAGACGCCCTTGGCGGCCGCGCCGTTGTTGGCTACGCCTAAGACAGCGGCGGCGCCCGCCGTTCCGGTGATCGCATGCATGGCCGTGCCTGCGGGCGCCGTAGGAGCGGCGCCTGCGGCGATCGCGACCATACCGATACCGGTCGTGCTTTGTCCAAGCACGCCGATACCGGTCGCATTGTTCGCTCGACCCGATACGCCTATGCCGTTGGCCACATCGGCCCGCCCGGTAACGCCTCGAGCGCCTGCGCCTGTGGCAACGCCTTGCACCGCGTCGCCATCGGCTGCCGAAGCTCTGGCATCGACGCCCACGCCTACGCCTTCTGCATAGACGCCGATAGAGGCGGCTCCGTTGGGCGCACGGAAGTAGCCCGCGGTTACGTTATTGTTGACGATATTGGCTTCGACGCCGCGGCCGCCGGCATTGACGTTGGCCGAGACCCCGACCGTAACGCCGCGCCCGTCGACACCGACATTTCCGGTGCCTATGACGCCAAATGTTCCGCCGGTTGCTCGGACGGCTGTTCCAGCATTAGCCGTCGCATCGACGCCGAACGCATTGCCCGTGATCGTCGCGCCGACGGCTCCGGCGCCGTTGACGGCAGAAGCCGTGAGGCCGGTGCCGTTGGCGCCGGTGGCCGAACCGATCAGCCCGGTGCCGCCTCCTGCGGTCGCTGTTGCGGTTACACCAATGTTCGTGCCGGTGAATCCGCCGCCAGGACCTCCGCCTGAGGTTACAAGGACGCCTTCTCGGCCTGCGCCGCCTGCGATGATGCGCGCGCCGATGCCGTCTACAGTCGTAACAAAGACTCCGACGCCGCCAGCGGCGGAGGCGTCTGCTCGGACTCCGATACCGCCAGTCGTCGTTCCATGAACTCCAATGGCGTTGCCTCCGTTGTCGGCAATGCCTCGCACGCCTGTAGAGTTGAGGCCCGTGGCTTCGCCGCGGATGGCTGCGGCGCCTCCAATGGAAGAAACGCCCCAGACGCCGGTGCCGGCCGGAACGGCTACGATCCCCGCGCCGACCAATCCGTGAACGCCGACAGTGTTCAGGCTAAAGCCTTGTACGCCGGCCCCTGCATCGTTTCGCCCGCCTACGCCAGCTGCGTTCGGGCCTATCGCGTTGCCTTGAATGCCGTAGCCGGTGCCTGTGTTCGAAATTGTAAAGACCGCTGCCGGCGTTCCTACATTGGCGGCGCCGACAAATGGGAGGAGCAGTCCGCTTGCTATGGGATAGGCCCAACCGGCGTTGCCGAAACCGTCCGAGGTGATCGCCTGTCCGACCAAGCCGCCCGCTCCGCTGATCTTGTTGATCGTTACGGACGCATTCTGAAGGTGCACGTTGCCTACGGCTAGCGGCGCGATTTTCGTCGCGTCCACTGCCGCGTTTGCGATGTGTCCAGTTTCTACCGCTAGCGCTGCGATCTTCGTGCCGTCCACTGCCGCGTTCGCGATCTTTGGCGTGGTTACGGCCCCATCCGCTAACTTCGCAGTGGTAACCTGGTTATCGCCGATCTTTCCGGTCGTAACGGCGCCATCCGCAAGTTTGGCTGTCGTAACCTGGTTATCGCCGATCTTTCCGGTCGTAACCGCGCCGTCGGCCAACTTGGGCGTGGTTACAGCGCCATCCGCAAGTTTGGCTGTCGTAACCTGGTTATCGCCGATTTTGGCCGTAGTA
Source organism: Armatimonadota bacterium (assembly GCA_013359125.1). Classification (NCBI taxonomy): domain Bacteria; kingdom Bacillati; phylum Armatimonadota; species Armatimonadota bacterium. The sequence goes on from JABWCR010000014.1 coordinate 49,577, forward strand.
ACCGCGCCATCGGCCAGCTTTGGCGTCGTAACCGACCCGTCGGCCAGCATGGCGGTGACCACGCCTAAAGGCATGATCGAAATCTCATCGCCGACTATCTGCAGTCCGGCTCCGGCCGTTACGATGGTGCCCGGCCCGGGCTTCCAGACTTCGAGCCCTGCGTCCCACTTCAGCACTTGGCCGTTAGTCGGCGCATCGGCGGCGATGTTCCGACCCTGCAATCGGATCGCATTGGCCGTATGCGCATAAATAGAGTAGGGCACTGGCATCATCTTGATGCGCGGCGCAAGCACATTGTGAGGATCGGTGTCGGCCCCTGGCCGCACGGATATCTCTAGCCAACGATCGGCGCCGGCAAAGGCTCCCGCCCCAAAGTCTAGATCAACGCTGAACAGACCATTGGCAACGTCGAGGTCGTTGAACGAGACGGTGGAACCGATCTGGTCGCCCAACGTCTCGGCGTTGAAAAGCTTAAACTGAAAGTCGAACTGCCCGTTGGCCGGGCCGCCGTCCTGTCGGATCTGACCCTGATAGTTAAAAGCAGTCTGCCCAAAAACTGTCAAACAGAGCGCGGCATAAACCGCAAGCGTCGCAAAGTAGCGCATCTAATCCCTCCTTACCTTTTGTGAAGCGATTAGAGTATACGCCGGTTTTGGGTCAGATTCCTGCTTCTCGTCGGTATAATCCCAGCGCTTATGGTTGCCCCAAGGGTCGTGCCGCCGATTGTGCTCAGCCCTATGAGAGCCGATCACTTGGATCAGGTGATCGCTATCGAGCGTCTCAGCTATTCTTCGCCTTGGACAAGAGGCGCGTTTGCGGCCGAACTATCCAACGCGGCAGCCTTCTACTTAATCGCGACACTGGACGATGCGTTGATCGGTTATGGCGGTTCTTGGTCGGTAATCGATGAAACCCATATCACTACAGTCGCCGTTCACCCAGATTTTCGGGGCAACCGGTATGGCGAAGCGATCCTGCACGCCATGCTGGACGCAGGAAAGAGGCATGGGATGGAGCGAGCGACCTTAGAGGTTCGCGCCAGCAATCAAGCGGCTATCGCCCTTTACCAAAAGTACGGGTTCGTGGACGTTGGAGCGCGACCAAACTACTATAAGGACCCCGTCGAGGACGGTCTTATCATGTGGCTGGAGGGGCTTGCGTCGCCTCGCTACGAGCTTCGATTGAAGGAACTGCGCAAGGGGCTTAATTATGTTGCTCCTTGGGATTGAAACCAGTTGCGACGAGACGGCGGCGGCAATAGTCCGCGACGATCGTGCTGTGCTCTCCAGCATTGTCGCCTCGCAAGTGGACATTCATGCTCAATGGGGCGGCATCGTGCCAGAGGCTGCGGCACGCATGCATGTCGAACGGGTCAATCCGGTCATTCAACAGGCTTTAGATACAGCCGGAATCGGCTTTGACGGCATCGATGCGGTCGCGGTAACGCACCGGCCTGGTTTGGTCGGAGCGCTCGTCGTCGGCATGGCGGCGGCCAAGGCGATCTCTTTCGCCCGAAAGATTCCATTAGTAGGGGTCAATCACTTGGCAGGGCATTTCTACTCGCCTTTTCTATCTGCCGAGCCTCGTTTTCCTTGCATTGCGCTCATCGTGTCGGGCGGCCACACAGAACTGGTCTATTCGAAGGCCCCAGAGAAGTTCCAGCTGATCGGGCAGACGCTGGACGATGCGGCGGGCGAGGCCTTCGACAAGACCGCTCGACTCTTAGGTCTTGGCTATCCGGGCGGAGCGGCGCTTTCGGAATTGGCCAAGCAGGGAGATTCGACCCAGATCAAACTCCCCCGGGCGAAGTTGTCAACGCCGTTCGACTTCAGTTTCAGCGGGCTCAAAACGGCTGTTCTGCGTTACGTTCAATCCGCTCCAAAAGGCTTCTCGAAACCGGACCTCTGCGCCGCGCTCGAAATGGCTATCGCAGAGCCGCTGGTCTCAAGGACGATGGCCGGTGCAGAAACTTATGGGGTAGGAACAGTAACCGTTTCGGGAGGCGTCTCGGCTAATAGGACGTTGCGATCCCTCATGGCCAGCGCCTGCGAACAGAATGGTTTTGAACTCCTGATGCCCGAGCCGCACTACTGCACCGACAACGCCGCCATGATCGCGCTCGCCGGATGGTATCGCCTGCAAACCCACGGTCCAGACGATTTCGATTTGGATGCCTATGCTTACGGCGATTGGTCGAGTTAGGTAGAATCGCCTGCGTGAGGCTCCGCGAATTCGTTAGCGACCACCTAAACAGCCTTTTCACCGCGCTCAAGGCCTCACAAGCCCCGCCGATCGGAGAGTGTGACGAGGCTCAGTTGAAGGAGTGTCTTCGCAGAGGGCGAGTCCAAACCGGCACAGTCCGATATCGGCCTATGGCCGTGCAATTCGAGTTCATTTTTCAAGACCCATCGCTCGGACCGGCCGTGCTTACGGTAACTGTAGAAACCCCGGAACCGATCGTCTATATGCCAGTGCCCGATTGGGTTCAAGAAGAGGTCTGGCAAGGCGAGGTGGGCGGTACTTTTCGCTTCAGGAGCGAGGCCGAACAGATGATCGAGCAGTTCGCCGCATCGACGCTCAGCACGGATCAGAACGCCGTCTGGTTTGAGGAACGGCAGAGGGCCAAAAGGCGCGAATGACGCTGTACGATTCTAAGTACCGCCTTAAGTTCGAGCAGGGCGAGCTTCCCAACGGTTTGCGCTTTGTGTTTGCGCCCGACGACGGCGCCCCGGTCGCAGCCTCTGTGCTTCTCTATGATGTCGGCGCTCGAAACGAAGACCCGGGCAAGACGGGGTTTGCCCACCTGTTCGAGCATATGATGTTCCAAGGCTCTGCGAACGTGCCGCGCGAGATGCACTTTAAGCATGTAGAGGCGAACGGAGGCGTTTGCAACGCCTTCACCTCCTTTGATGTAACCGTCTACTTTGAATTGATGCCGTCGTCTAAGTTGCCGTTGGCGCTCTGGCTAGAGGCGGATCGGATGCAGTCGCTCGACCTGAGTCAACAGAACTTGGACAATCAGCGGGCTGTTGTCAAGGAGGAGCGCCGCCTAGCGGTAGACAACAAGCCTTACGCCCCTGCCAGAGAGCGACTGCGCGAAATCGCTTACGATTCCTTTGCCAATCAGCATTCGATCATTGGCTACATGGAAGACATCGACCGCGCAAGCCTCAGCGAGTTTCAGGAGTTCTTTCGAACGTATTATGCGCCGAACAATGCGCTGCTTGTGGTAGCGGGAAGCTTTGACCCTCGGGATGCAATGAAGCTGATCGAAGAGCTCTTCGGCGGCGCTTCCAGACGGCCAGACCCGCGGCCGCCCGATGTCAACGAGTCTAATAGGAGCGCCGAGCGCAGAGAGACGATCCATGATCCCTTGGCTAACGTGCCGGGATTGGCCGTCGCATGGAAGGCGCCCGACCGCTCGCATCCCGACGCCGAGGCACTCTCGATGGCGGCAGAGATACTGTTCGGCGGATCGGCCTCACGGATTTATCAGCGTCTTGTCAAAAAGGACGCACTCGCAGTCAGCGTCTCGGGCTATCTGGAGATGCGGCGAGGGCCGAGTTTGTTTCACTTCTTTGCGCTTCATCGTCCAGACGTCGATCCCACCGATATAGAACGCGCGGTTTACGATGAGTTTGCCAACTTCGCCCTCAACGGCCCGAACGATCAGGAGGTCGAGCGGGCACGGGCCAGAGTGCTGGCACAGAGGCTGGGAGGGTTGTCCATTTATGGGTTGCAATCGCCGCTTGGCAAGGCGCTGGCGCTGGGAGAGGCGGGCCTGTTCGATGGCGATCCGGATCAGGCCAATCTGCGGCTAGACCGAGCCCTGACTTTGACGCCGAGCAGCATGAAAGAGGCTGTCGCACGGTGGTTGATCGATGATGGCGAGCGAGCGACGCTGCACATTGGCGCTGGGGAGGGAGGATCGTGAGCGCCTTTCCGACTTCGCCTCCGCCCGACTTAGAATCCAAGGCGTTCGTACTGCCGGAGCCGATCAACATGGCTCTATCGGGCGGCACAAGGCTTAAGTTCGTGCGGAACGAGCAGGCGCCCATGATCATCTTGCGCGTCATCGTCCGCTCTGCGGCAGAGCATTGCGCCGAACCGTTCGGGCTAGCGGCTGCGGTCGCACGGCTGATCGCATCGGGCACTAGCGGCAAGTCGAGCTTTGAGATCGCCGACGAGGCTAATCGATATGGCGGCGGCGTCAGCGCCTCCGCATCGAGCGATTACGCCGTTCTGTCCATTAGTTGTCTCAGCGCCTACTTGGATCCCATGATGAAGTTGGCCGGGGAAGTCCTCAGCAATTCGAATTACCCCGAGAACGAGGTCGAGATCGACCGTGCGAACTTGATCCAAAGGCTGCGCGCGCAACGAGCCGAGCCAGGCTTTCTGGCTGCAGAGAAATATGCCCAAGCAGCCTATCCAGGACATCCTTATAGCATGGTCTCGCCTTCCGAAGAGGACGTCCTCCAATGGACGGCAGAACAGATGCGCGAGGCACGGCAAGCGCTTTTCCGTTCGGGCGCCTCTAATGCGATCATCGTTGCCGTTGGCGATGCAGAGCCTGAGAATCTAAAGGCCGCGATCGAGCGCCATTGGTCAAACTGGTTAGCGAGCACGACAGAACCAGAAGATTTCATCCAACCCATGCTGCCCAACGAATCTGGCGAGATTTGGGTTCAGAGGCCGCGATCCGCTCAGTGCAATCTCAGAATCGGCTGCCGCGCGCCGACGCGCACCGACGACGAGTTCACCCCGCTCAACATAGCAACGGTCGTGCTTGGAGGTTCCGCCAGCTCTCGCCTCTTTCTGAACGTCCGAGAAGATCTCGGCTACGCCTATCACGTTGGCGCCCGTTTGAGCACGCGCCTCAAAGCCGGTTCAATGATCGTCGAGGCCGAAACGGCCCAAGAGAACGTCCGCCATGCTATCCAAGAGATTCATCGCGAAATCAATCGTATGGCAAACGACGGGCCGACCGAACAAGAACTCTCGACCATCAAGGCCTATATGACCGGACAGTTGGCCATGCGCTGGATCACCCAGGGCGGGATCGCCGACACGCTTTTGGTCAGCGAAGCCTTTGGTCTGCCCGACGACTATTGGCAGACGCAACCCGAACGAATTCGGCAGACAACGGCCGAACAAGCCCGCCAAGCCTTTGCCAATCGCCTCGATCTAGATCGCTTAATCACCGTCGGCGTAGGCGAATCGCTGTGAGCGCGGGTAAGATTCACGGTCTTGGAACATTTTCCGCGCAATGCCGGTCAAACCACTCAGGGCAGAGCGAATCCATGCCTGCCTTACCGCTTGCCAGGGGGTATAGCGCTTTGAAAAAGGGATTTACACTGACCGAACTGTTAGTCGTGATCGCCATCATCTCCATCCTCGCGGCGATCATCTTTCCGGTCTTTAGTTCTGTAAGGGAAAACGCTCGACGAACCACCTGCGCTTCCAATCTGAACCAAATCTACGTCGCCTTTGAAACGTACCGCCTGGACTATGGCGGCCAAGCGCCGCCCGCGCTGTTCGGTTACGTCTTGGGCCAAGGCAACAGTTGCGCGGTTCAAGCGCCCAACATGGACCAGCTTCCCAACAACGAGTTTCTGCGCCACTACCTCAAGAACAGCGCGATCTTTCAGTGCCCCAATAATCCAACGAACGATCGGGGTCTGCTGGGCACGGCAGTCTATCCCGCAGGACATGCTTTGGCGGGGCAGACCGTTAGAGAAGACCCCTTTGACAACAGCAGCCCGGTCAAGTGCTTCTATCAAGCCAATTCGTACGACACAGGCCGACGTTTGGACACCAGCCAACTCGAGTTGCGATATACGCTCTTTTGGTCTAACGAGGCCCTCAACGGGGTCGAAAACCAACTGAACGGCGGCACGACCACCTATGGCCTGGGCTATTACGATCCGCCGGTCGGCGGCAAGCCCAGCGATACGCCAAGGCAATTGGGTTATCGTAAGAAAGAGCCTAGCGCTGTGATCACATGGTGCACCCACCATCGAAAGTTCACCAATTCGCAAGTCAACAAAGGCAAGGACGATCTGGTCCTCTTTGCGAGCGGCAACGTTGCTCGATTCGACTCCGCGACCCTGACGGACAATCCTTATAATAGGCGGCCCTAATCGAAGGCAGGATAACCGGCCTAAGAAACCGAAAATAAACTGTGGAACAAAATCGCCTTTCAGAATGTCGAAGAGAGAAAAGCGGCGTCGCGAACGCAGGGCCGATCGCGATGCCGCGCGTCCGTTCGACAAACCGAGAGGCACGGATCAAGAAACTAACTGTGCCGGGGGCAGCAATGAAAAAAGGGTTTACCTTGACAGAACTTTTGGTCGTTGTTTTTATCGTAACCGTGCTCGCGGCCATCATCTTTCCTGTTGCGGCCTCTGTTCGCGAGCGCGCTCGACGAAGCTCCACCCTGTCCAACCTTCAACAGATCTACATCGCCATCCAGCAGTACAAACTGGACGAGCAGGCTTTTCCGCCCGCGCTCTTCAACTACATCGTCGATACTAACGGCGTCGGCTGCGGCAACATTGCGGCGCCCCCCATCGATCATGTGGATACAACGGGGTTCTTAAAGCCCTATCTAAGATCGACCGAGGTGTTCCATTCGCTCAACAGTCCATACGACGATCGGCGCATTTTGACCGAGGTCTACTACCCGCAAGGGCATGCATTGGCGGGTCGCATGGTGCGGGTCGACCCCTTGGATAATTCGAGCCCGCCTCTTTGCTACTACCGTTACGACAGCATGAACATCGGGCACAATCCGGGCGCCAGCCGCTTTGAACTGCGATATAGCCTTTTCTGGAGCAACAGCGCGCTCAATCAAACGGAGAATAGACTCGGAGGCGACCCGAACGGCGCCCAACCGTATGGCGACGGCTTTTGGGACGCGCCGGTCGGCATGAAGCGCACCGACACGCCGCGCCAATTGGGCTACAAAAACCCCGATGACTCCACCGTTATCACCTGGTGCAGTTATCACCGAACTTATAGCGGCGGTACGCCTAACTTGGGCAGAGACGACTTAGCGCTGTTCTTGAACGGCACAGCCAAATCCGTGAGCACGCGGGATGCCGCCGTTAACAGCATAGACATGTTCAACGCGCCTTACAACGTCCGACCGTAAATCGGCCCGAGGACAAGAGGAGATCCGAAAAGATGAAGCATCGAAGCGCAGAACGAGGAACCACGCTGATCGAAATTCTCGTGGTCATCGTCATCTTGCTGGTCGGAATCTTCGCGTTCGTTCGCCTTTTGCCCACTGGCTTCTTCATACTTCAGCAGTCTGGCGAAGCAGGAAACGCAGGACGCTTGGCTCAGAGCGAACTGGAGAGACTAAAGGCCCAGCCCCAGAACTTAGCCTCTGCAATTCTCCCTGTTAAGTTCGAACAGGACGCTCAGGGCAACTGGGGACAGGTCATCGATATGGACGCCGAGCCGGACCGCATGGTTTTCGACGACTCCTATCTGCCCGCCTATTACAGGCAGTACGCGACGGGCGCAAATCGATTTCGAGCCATTCGAGGCGAGCGCGTCAACGTGCCCCTGCCCGGACCGACAAACGTTGGACTGGGCTGCGTCTACATGACTTCGTTCGCGCCCATCGTCGAGGACCCGCCAAGCGCGATCAGCTCCAATCTGTTGCTCTACTCGGATCCGATGCGGCGCAACGTGATGGAGTACGACACCTCTCGATTTCCTCGGTTGAGGCCGTTTGAGTACGGTATCGATTACGACGAGGCCAAAATACTCTTGCGTCCCCGAGCCGACTTCGCCGTATCGTACAAAATCGACTTTGCCTTCTATCAGCAGGTCAACGGAGCGGTTACCGTCGTCTTCTCACAGCAGACGGCTCTCTTAAATCCTACGGGCAATCCGAGAATCACAGCGGTTTGGGGCGATCTGGAGTACAACGGCCAGCCGGTTGCCACCGTCCCAGGCTTTATCGGCATCGTCCCCGATAGCGATGTGGCCGCAAGGCTGTTCGATCGATTGGGCAACTTTACGGCTTGGGCTGCGGACTATCCCTACCAATACAAAGTGGTCAACCACGCCTTGGGACTTGTTATCATGAATCCGGCGGCGTCCGGCTACTACGAGCGGTACGGCAATGGGCTAAGACCCCTCAGAGCCAATGTCGATTACATCGTGCGAGACTGGCGGATTATTCGCGAAGATCGCCAAGTGCCCAACCGCCGCATCGTCAAGCTCACTTTCAGCAATGTCAAGAAGAGCGGCGACCTGCAGAACGACCAGACGACTTACGCCGGCCTAGCCATTACGCCGGACGGCCAACTGATCAGCGGCACCGAGGACGTGCTGATCATCAACACCGAGGACGGCGGCGTGGCCAAGTCGGGCTATCAGGTCGACTATCGAACGGGCGAAGTGCGCTTTGATCAGAACGTCGATTTTGTTCGCGTTCGATTCGATAATAACACTCTTCAAAGGATGTTCGAGCCTTATACGGCAGATCTGAACGCGCAAACGCTTACTCTACGATTTCTTTATCGAGTGGAGAACGACTGGGCGATGTCTGCGCAGAAATCGACCGAGAGTTTTACTCCATCCTATTCGCCCGCGATCAACTTCGATCAGTGTTACATCAGCGACAGTTCGCCGCAACTGTTCTTTAGGCTTTGCGAAGCGGGCAAGACGGTCGTGCTGAGAGAGTATTTCTATCGGGACGACAAGGGCAACATCCATAGGGCGGCCAATGGAATCTTTAAGATCACGAACAATCCCGCCCTCTACCAGACCAACGGCGCCATTCGGCTAGCGCCCCTCGATCTGAGAGAGAGACATCCCAATGCGGTCGCTTGGGCGCCGGAACCGACAGGACTGCCGGTGCGCGGCGTGCAGGGCGTCTCTCTGCGAGTGCGCATGAGTTGGCAGCCGCCAGGACAACGAATCAAAAGACAAGATTTCGATACTTTGCTGGTTCGAGAGCAGTAACCCGCGCCGGAACATCCAGCGGGTAGAAGAGGTCATGAATAAGGAGCGATCGATGCGGAGCGTCAACAAATGGAGAGCCGGGTTCACCTTGGTAGAACTGCTGGTGGTCATTGCGATCACCGCCATTCTGCTGGGCCTGCTGTTAGGCCCGCTGGTTACCGGCTTCAATCTGACGCGCAAGAGCCAAGCCGTCATCCAGGCGCAAAACTCCGCCCGTTTGGCCATGGAGACGGTCGAGCGCGAGCTTCGCAGCGCAGCCTATATCTTTGACAACTTCGACCGTCGTCTTAGAATTTGGGCGCGAGACGGCGCCGGAAACATGGTCTACAGCGACGAGCCTTTCTGCATTATCGACCTTGCGCCGCCAGCGCGAGGCAACCCGGTCGCGCCCTCTAACGATCCCACGACCGACGTGCCGACCGGCGAGATCAATCTTCCGCTGGCCGCCGGCCGCGTGATGGTGCGCTACTTTATCGGCCTGCAGGACAACCGCTCGGCGATGAACAATGGCGTCTGGATGCCCGTCCGAGGCTATGTCAACGGCTTTGAAAGCAACTTCGTCGCCGCCGGACAAGACGACAACCTCTACCTCTTGTATCGAGCCGAGTTTCCAATCTATCGCGAGGACGGCTCGCTGAACACCGACCTTTTTGTGGACGCCGATAACGACAACATACCGGACGACTTCGACGATCCGAACTTTTTCTACGGTCCGAATTGGCAGAACTGGCAGCGCGTCGCCCAACCGGTAGTCGCCGCTCAACGAGCCGACATGATCACGCTCAAAGTCGATCCTAACGGTGCCATCACCGAGTTCAATCCGCTCATGCAGTTCAGGCCGGTCGAGGTCAAAGGCCAGACGGCCGCGCCGATCTCGGACAATTCGCTGAGCGACGAAATGGGCGATCAGGCCGCGCCGACCCAGTTCCGACTGCCGCACGGCTCCTGGGCCAACAAATTTGATATGGCGATCTATCGAAGTTCGCCCGACGCCAACCCGGCAGCCAACCAGACTCGCGAGCTTTTCTACACCTCGCGCGAGCCGAACGGCTGGATGCTCTATCACTGGATTCAGCCTGCAGGCGCGCCTAACGGCACAGCCGAGCGAGTCGCTAACCTCACTGAGTTCAAAAGATGGTTTTTGGGCGGGCCGACGCCGACCATGCCGCCTAATCTTTGGAACCAGATGGACGTTTCCACCACTCAAGAGCCGACCATCTTCTTGGTGGACGAAGGCAATGGGATGCTCCAGTTCGACATTCCCTCATGGCTCTTCGCACCGAACGGATTTGTCTACGACACGGACGTTATCAACCAGCGATATGTCGATGCGATCGCGCTGGATCCCGACAACGCGCCCAACATTCGCCGGTTCGTCAGCCTGATCGATTCCGACGATAACGGAACGATCGACAACCCAAGAGGCAACAACCGAAACCCGGTCGCCTACTACAGCGCCGGGGTCGTACCCGGCTCGGAACTCGTGATCGGGCCGGATCAGAGCGCAGGACCGCACTTTGGCCGACCCATCCGCTACACTCGAGTTGCCTACAATTCGATGTCGGTCGGGCCCAACCAGTATCGCGTTCGATATCAAGATTTGATCACCAATGCGGCCGCGCCCGAGTTCAACCAGCCGAGATTTCGTCGCGGCTACATCGAATTTACCAGCGACCCGGCCACGCCGTTGCCATCGGGAGAGATCGTTGTAACGTTCTCCTTTCAGCTCAATCGAAAGAGCGACACGGTCGTCGTGGACTATGTTACTCGACAAGCCCTCAACGTCTCGATGTCGATCAAGGTGTACGACCCCGGCTCGGGCGACGCTATGTACTATGCCCTCAACACCAACATCGAACAGCCGAATCTGATCCGAATCATGGGAGAGAGATAGGATGAACCGGGTTTACCCAAGACGGGCAAAACAAGACGGCACGACGCTCATTATCGCGCTGCTGGTAATCGTTATCATGGCTTCGCTGGGCGCCGTGTTCATCAGCCTCATCTCCAGGAACATCCGCTTTGCGGAGCGCGGGCGCGAAAGCCTGACCGAGCAGTACTTTGCCGAGGCAGGCATCCGATTTGCCGTCAATCAGCTTTCCCACAGCGAAGAGGGCGCCGATTGGCGACCTCAGCCGGACAACCTGGATATGACGCAACCCCTCATCGCTCGAGATCCCGATGCGCCTTTCTTGATGCCATATTCCCAGGCCGATCAATTTGATAACAATGGCGTCCGGGTCAGCGGACCTTCGGGCGGCTTTACGCGAATCGCTTTTGGAAAGGGACGATCGCTGGTGCGAGTCAGCTACCAGCCTCAACTGAACGATCCGTTCTCTCACATGATCAAGATCGAATCGGTGGGACGAGTGGGCGAAGTCGATGCGAACGATCCGACGACCTTCATCAACGACGGACCGCTCAAGAGGCGCGTGCTGGTCGCATATGTCCAAATCGGCCTTGCCGACTATCTGCGCTTTGTCATGAACCATGATCGAAGAGCCACGCCGACCGAAGTCGGCGCGGACGAAATCGGCCTGGTCGATCCCCAGAACGCCGCGCAGAGCATCACTCCGACCATCGTCTATGGTCTGCCTCAGGCTGCCGGCGCTGGATGGGGCGGCGCGCCCATGCGTTTCAACACCGACGTTCGCTTCCGCGGCAACGTTCAGATGTTCGTCAACCCGGATTTTGAGCGCGTAGAGGTTGCCGGCAGCATCGACGTGCCGGGGTTGGCGGCCAATGGCACGCCGTCGGTAACGCTTAACGGCGTTCCCGTTTATCCCAGCAACCGACAACAGTTCAGCACGCACAACGGCCTTATCCGCGATGCCAGCGCGCGCGTCGATCCTTTCGGCTATCCGCGCAGCGCCGCCTACCTCGAACCGCCCCGCATGGACGTGGTGGACCCGGCCAGCGGGCAGAACCGTTACATCGCCCTCACCCGCGCATCGGGCCGGTGGCGGCAAGACTTTGGCGGCAACTGGTACAACACCGGCCGAGACGGATACGGCCGTGGCATCTACATCAACAACACGGGCGACATCCAGCAAGAGAGCGGCAGTTTGGTCGGCGGCTATAGCATGCGATCGGACTGGCTCAATCCAGGCCGAAGTCCCTTCTGGAACGGCGCGTTCTACACGCCGCCGGGAGCCTATGTCGAACTGATCGATCGAGCCGACGTCAATCCGTTGCGAGCCAAGTTCGGAATGGTCGTTACGCGAAATCAATCCAACAACAACGACACTTGGAGAGAGCCCGTATCGGGCAGGCGAACAAACATCAAGACCCTTGGCTTCTGGTTCCGAGCGCCCAACGACCGGTTCGATCCGCGCATCTACAACGATTTCACGCGCAACCAGCCGAACCAGGATGTCGAGTTCAATGGCGTCATCTATCTCGAAGGCAATGTGCGAATCCGAGGCACGATCCCGCGCGGTCGGCAGATCACGATCGTAACCAACGGCACGGCCTACATAGAAGGGAACCTTTTAAAGGGCGACGCCTTCTCGTCGCTGGCTATCATCGCCAAGGACCATGTCTGCCTGAACACGACCCAGTTCCTTTCGAAACTCCCAAGCGGACCTGCGGTCGCTGTAACCGATCCGTTGGACAGCGATGCACCGTTCCACTTTTCGACCGATGCCAATACGCCGCTCGACCTCAGTTTCTCATTCGGCGTCGATCCGACGACATACGACACCTTTAACACTTACGGCGTTCGGTATCTTACCAGGCACTCCGGCGCTTCCGTCGCTTCATTGATCAACCTACTGATCAATCCTGGCGTGGACAACAGCCCGCTCAACGATTTTTATCTGTTCAACCTGCCCAACTTTGCGCCGAACCTCTATGTGCTGCAGAATCAGGCCAGTCAGATTTATCCGCGCTACGAGCGAGGCGGCATCAACCTGCTTCCGCCGACCAACAACTACGCGATATACGTCCAGCCAGGTTGGGAGAACCTCCTAAGGTTTCAACTGGACCCGACGGTTAGCGCGCCTTCTGGCAATCAGAACTACTTCTTTAGCACGGGCGCCGTGGTGCCGAACGATTGGGTCGTCCAAGCGGCCCTCTATGCCCAGAACGGCAGTTTCTTCGTTATCCCAGGCTATTGGCACAACACCAACACGGACGACACTCGCGCCAACTTTGCCGCTCGGGGCACGAGGCCGCTGGGGGTCTTGTCGCCAGACGTTCCGTTCTACGGCGAACCCTTGGACATTAAGATCACGATCGAAGGCGCGATCGCAGAGAACACAGCGGCTTCGTTGCACGACCAGAGCGAATGGCTCAAACGATGGGGATGGATTCCGCTGACCTATGGCAATTCCGGACAAGAGATTCCGTCCACTCACCAACAGTTTATGCATCACGCCGATTACGCGGCCAATCTCTTTATGCGGTACGACCGCACTTGGCGCAGGCCGTTCAGCAACACTGTTACGCCCGAACCGTTGAGGATCGCGAATTTTCCAGATCCGTCGGGCACGCATCCCGGTCGGCTTTTGCCGGCTGCGCCTAAACTGCCTGTCTGCCCCAAGCCTGTTTATGTAGGAGAGGATAGAAGATGAAAACCAAGCGATTTGACCGATTGATCAAGGGCGGCTTGGCCGCCTTAGCCATTTTCAGCGCTGCTCAAACGGCGATCGCCGATGGGCGCGGATACGGGCCTCGGAGAGCCGAGATCAATGCCGCGGTCGTGGTCCTCTCCAACCAGCCCGACGATCCCAATATCGCGCCGGGCGCGGACGACAGCCGAGACTGGTACGCCTTTTTCGCCCTCGATTCGCGCACCGACCTCAAACCGCCTGGCTGGGAGTTCTTGAATCCTTACGCTCCTGCTGATACCGGCAAGCGGTCTGCACGCTATTGGAAGGTTCGACTGAGCCAACTGAGCGACAACCAACTGATGCGCTACAACGTGCTGTTGCTGTCGGCGGCGCCGGCCTCGTTCCGTATGAGCCTAAGCGATCGGGACAAACTTCGACGCTTTGTCGATGCGGGCGGCGTGCTTTGGGTCGAGATCCCTGCGGGATGGAACAGGGGGCAGAACATCTTCTTCCCAGACGTTCGCAATACAATATCCGCCGGGGGGGCAGCTGGCATCTTTGCTATCGACCACCCCATGCTCCGAGGTTACTACACGCTCAATCCGACAGAAGCGCTCAACCTTGGCGTTATCAGAACCTCCGCGTTTACTCTGTCGGTCAGCGAACTGATACCCGTCATCGGCACTTCGACCAACCAGAATATGCTGGCGTCGGGAATGTACGGAAGCGGACGGATCGTGGTGAGTTCGATTGGCATCGCGCAGTCGCTCAGTCAGCCCTTTGGGTCTGGTCCGGCGGCGCTCGCATCGGCCGTAAAGTTGGTTCCACCCAAGGATCTCAAGCTGATTTACAATGCTGTCCGTTGGGCCGGCTCCACCTCGACGCCCAGCAAAGATTTTCGAAGGTCCAACCATGCGTTCGATCGATACGGTGCCCCGATGGCCAACAAATGGCAGGCGGCAGGCATCAATCCAGTTGCAACGCCCACCATTCACAAAGGATTTGTCTATATTGCCGACGGCGGTCGTCTCATGTGTTTTGACGGTTTCCCCCGCAGGGATGCCGACCTGGACGGCAGCAGCGACGACGGCATACCCGATCTGTTTCGCAATCCGCCCATTCCGGGACGTACCTACGACCAGGTTTGGGAAGCTCGGTTAAGCGGCGGCCAATCGAGCAGTCCGGTCGTCGTCCAGGTCGCGCGGCAACAGCCCGGCGGCCAAGTAACGCCCGAAGACTTAGTGATCGTGGTCGGCGATTCCGACATACGCGCCTACCGCGCCGTGCCGAGATTGCCAAACGGACGCATCAGCCCGGTTGGAGAATTGGCATGGACCGTCAACTGGGGCGATTTTGGCGGAGCCCCGCTCTCGCCGGCCCGGCTGCCTAACGGCGAGACCGTCGGAGCGCTCTATGCCGACGGCCTGATCATGATCCCGTGCGAATCTTCCAGCGGCGGCAACAACCATGCGGGCATGGTCGCGATCTGGGGGCCGACCGGACAGACGATGTACAGTTTCGATCGCAATCAGCCAGGCGTGCCGATCCCGTGGGTACAGCCCAACCCGCGAAGCGTCGTTCCGGTCAGCACGTGGAAGGCGCATCCTGCCATGGGATGGGTGCCTAACACCAGCCAGGGCGGCGGGGTCGATCTGGTCGCCTATCTGCCGGGCGAACAGCAGTTCGGCCAGGGCCAAACCGTAACCCAGCCGACCGTGTTTGCGTTTTGGGTGGGCGCAAGAGGAGAACTTTTGCAACAAGAGGCGGTCGGCTCTGGGCTGTTCTCTACTCGCCTCACTCGCGTCTCGGGCGCGGATATGTTCATCATTAACAACCAGTCCAACCCCGGTTGGGAATTGAGACCTCGCGTCTATGCGGAAAACCGGCTGACGAGCACAGTGGTCGAAGTGCCTGACACGGCGCTGAACTTTGCGCAGGGCAACGGCCGCGTGCAGATCGATCCGACTTGGGATCCGGCCATCTACAACCTCTACATCGACTACTTCCTCGATTGGAAAGCCGTCGTCCAAACGGCGCTTTTCCGAACCTTTATGACCTTGGCCTCGGCCAGTGCTGCCGGACAGAACCCGTATGCCAACGAGATCGCGGGCGTAACCCTGGCCCCCGATGGCACGCTGTTCGTCGCCTCCCACGCTACCGATGCCACTGCGCCGCTAAGCAATGGCAACGTCTTCGCCGTCGAAGAGCGCTTTAGCGACGGACGCACGAGCGGCACTCGCGTGCTATGGCGCTGGCAAGCCCACGGCGGATACACGCAAATCGTAGCCGGTCAGGTAACCGGCATTCCGGCCTCGCTCAACTGGATGGACACCAGCCTTCCGTTCTTTAATCAGTGGATCAACAGCGGTTTGATGGATTTTGGCGAACCCGGAAACAACCAAGACAACGATCAGATGCACGTTCGATTTACCCATCCGCCGGTCTACGCGAACGGCGTGCTGTACCTGGTGGGAGAAGGGCGCGTGCGCTTCTTTGGGTTCCCAGTCGGCTACAGTGTGCTGATGGCGCTCGACGCCAATCCGAATCAGTTCGAGATTCGCCTGGGCGCGCCGATCACTAGCCCGACCGGCACGATCCTCATCCGACAACTGGATTATGCTCGCGGCGGCCGAATCAATGGCGCCACCAACACCATCTCGATCAATCCGAACGGGAACGACCGCCGGATCGAGCTGAAAATGGAAGGCGGCGTGATCCGATTCAAGTCCTTCGCCGACTACACACAAAGTCGCCCCGACCTGATGAACAACGTGCTCAGCCTGAGCCAGCCGGTCGAGGTCAATATCAGCGGCCAAAGCTACTTCATCCGGCCAAGCGACCCGCAACTGTCCGGCACTTGGAACAACCTGCTTTGGTATGTCGTTTCTCCAACGGGCACGGCGCAAGGTCCGCCGGTGGTGATGGGCGATATCGTCTACACGCCGATGAACAACACCTTCTTTGATCCCGGCCAAGGCGGCATCACCACGTTTGGCGGCGTAACCGCCATGAGCGCGAATCCGAAAAGGGAACTGCCCAACCTGACCCGAGGCGGACAGGTGCCTCTGATCGGAGTGGAAGCCATGCTCTGGCCAAGCCTCAAAGATCTGCCCGCCGATGCCCAGAACAATCCGGGCGCGTTTCTGCGAGAATTGATCGTGCGCTTCCGCAACAGTTCGATTCTCGGAAGCAACGTGAGGCCTCTCGCCTTCGGCGACGGATTGCTGATGGCCAGCGGCAGCGAAGGCATGGTGGCCTACGAGCGCGAGTTCACGCTCATTGCCGACAACGGACGAATCATCGAACTGGATACCGAAAGCACAGTGGCCTGGGCGGCGGAGAACAGCGAACTGCTGACCCAACTCACAGGATCGACCGAGGCCGTCGTCAAAACGCCTATCGGTTCTTCCGCTCGAGTCTATCGCATCAACCCCAACGAGATGCTGGTGGTCGATTCGACCAACGACCGAGTGATCGTGATGGATCGTAGCGGCAACGAAAGACGAATCATTAAGTCGTTCGTGCCCGATCGCGCGCCGATCAGAGCGGCTAACGGCAACATCGTCAATTTTGCAACAACCCGAGACGCCAATCGGCCAACCGGATGGGTCGGGGGCGATTCGGTTACCCTGCGCTCACCCAGCGATGCGGCCACTTGGACAGAGTTCGTGCCCAATGCCAACAACCCGTTTGCCTACAAGTCGCCAACGGGCCTGGAGTATTGGGTCCACTATTTGATCGCGGACACGGGCAACTTCCGAATAGTCGATGTGGTCGATCGATATGCGGCCGACGCGACCACCCGCGCCGTGCGAGGAGTCTTGATCGATCCGAGCACCAATCAGGAGCAGCTAAACATGCTCAACTGGGTCTCGCCCACGTCGACCGACGGCAAAACCTACCGATACGTGGGTGCCAATCGATTCCAATACGGCATTCTGAACCCTGGGCAGGCCAACGAGACTCCCGTGTGGGGATTTGCAAGCCTGGTGCAGAACTATCGGGCAGGTGGGACGGCCGCAACGCCGCAAGATCGCCAATCGCCCGAAGAAGGCATGATCATCCTGCAGATCAACAATGCCGACGGCACGACCAGTCTCAACTATTGCCGCAGGATGCGCATCCGGCTTCCTGGCCAAGGCGTCGTTGAAAGACCACTGATCAACCCGGTTTCGATCGCGGTTTCTCCGAACGGGCTGGCCGGCAATGTCGGAAATGTCCAACTTTTCGACATTCGGGTCATGTTCGTCGATGCGACCGGCGTCTACGAGTTGACGCCCAATCCAAACTCCGAAACTTGGGACTGCGTTTGGGCGTTCACCAACGAAGCGTACAGCAACTCGGTGCGCCGTCGCTATCGGACCAAGTTGTTGCATCCAAGTTCGGCGCCCATCGTTTTCCGAGCGGCCCAGGCCAAAAGACTGCCTAATGGCAACGTGCTGATCGTCAACTCCTATGCAGGGTCGGTACTATTGGCCGAAACGAACGGACCGCCGACCATTGCGGAGTTTCTTGGAGAGGTGTTCGAGATCGATGGACGACCCACTACCATGAATTTTGACGACGATGACGATCCGAACGATTGGACCGATTCGATCCTCGGATTTAGCAATTCGTCGATCATCTGGAGCTCAGCGGATCGACCGGGGTTGTCAGGCTCGTACCAGTTGAGAATGCCGACATCGGCCGATCGACCTTTTTAGTTAGAAGGGAACATAAGCCGCTCTTGACGAGTCTAAACGACCGTAGGCAAGAGCGGCCTGGAGGAGAAGCAACATGCGTATAAGAGAAATGGTCTTGACCGTTTGCTCGGCGGCGATGCTGGCCGCCGCTTGGGCGCAAACGCCCTCGTGGCCGACGCACCGAGGCAATCCGGAACGCACGGGCGTTACGGTCAATTCGCGAACCGATTCGCCCCTTGGCGGGCCAGGCAATCAACTCTTAGCCTGGACTTTTCCTCTCCTTAAGGATGTCCCCCCACCGGCTATTACAGACAACTACACGCCGATAGAAGGCTCCTTCAACGCCAATGGCGTCTGGTTTTCGCCCTTGCTTATCGACTACGTTGACGACTTCTACTACGACGTGCTCGACTTTAACGACCCGAGCTTGATCCCCTATATGGTGGCGCCGCACGCGCCTGCAGACATCGGCGGCGAGACGGCTTGGGCCGAATGGCGAAGCCCCATTCCAACCGGAGCCGGAATTGCGCAGTACCGCGTTTTTGCATGGATTCCGTCGGGCGGAACGCGAGTCAACGCCCAATTTAGACGCAACACGACGACCGCGGTCTACGAAATCACCGATCGAAACGGCACCGAAGAAGTGATCATCGATCAGTCGGCCGGCGGATGGGTGCAGATCGGAGGCGTCTATACTACCGAATTTGGACTACCGCTGAGCGTTCGCCTGGTCAACTCCCTCCCGCCGGAGGGCGGAGACGAAGACCCGAGCGCCATCGTCATCGCAGACGCCATAAGATTCGAGACGGTAACCGGCGGACGATACGACGCGTCGCCCGTTGTCATCCCTCATCCCGATCCCCTCTTTGGCCGAGCTCGCCTGGTCTATGTGGCCAAGGCAGACGGCACCATGACCTGCGTCATGCACGATCTCGGCTCGCCCGACACGCTGCCTTTTGCCCTCTGGAGCTTCGTTGCGCCCATTCAACCGACTTCGACCTTACTGACCGTGCAGAGCGCCCAGTTTCAAAACGATGGCTGGTGGCTGCCTTTGGAAGGCGCATCCGCCATGTCTACGGCCAAGCAGCTTCAATCGCCAGCGGTCAACAAGCCCGAGTATGCGCGTCGAGCGCTCTATCGAATCTCGATGGCAAAGGAAGCCCGCTACACCGTGCACGTTCGCTTCAATCCCAGCAAGGCCAATGCCCGCAAGGCCCGCTATCGAGTGCTCCATGCCGAAGGCGAGAGCATCGTTTATGTCGATCAAACTCAACAAGAGGGCTCGGCTGTTCTCGGCACATTTAAGTTCAATGCGGGCGCAGGCCAAATGATAGAGGTTTCGACCTACAGCGACGATCCGATCGACGAAGGCGCCTACGTCGTAACAGGCGATGTTCGAATTCAAGAAGAAGAGCAGTCGGCATCGGCGCTCTTCTCAACCCCGTGGGTCGGAACGGTCAACATCGACGGCACAACCGACCGCCTGGTAGTCATCTTCGGTTCCAACAATGGCCGCGTCTACTGCCTGGACGCAATGACGGGCGACCAAATCTGGGAGTACGCCGCCGCGAACGCTGGACCCTATGGTTTTAACTCTCCGATCGTGGTGAGAGAGGGAACCGACGATTTTGTGGTTATCGGCAATTCTAACGGCCGCGTCTATTGCTTTAGAACCCGACCAAACGATCCGGATGGGGACATTGAGGTGCGCTGGACCTTCCCCGAGGAAACGCGACCTGCGTTGGGCGCGTTCGTCTCGTCTCCGGCTTACGATGCGGCCTCCGGCCGAATCTTTATCGGCAGCCTGGACGGTCGAGCCTATTCGATCTTCTTCTCAAGCGGCGACATCGCTTGGGCCTATCCCTACAAGTTCTGGAATCCGGGAGACGATGCGGACGAGGCGCCGCTGGGCGCTATCACGGCCACACCGGCTGTTTTTGGCGGCGCGGCCTACTTCCCATCCCAAAACGGCAGAATCTATGCTCTGGATATCGTCGCCCCGGGCTTGAGAAACCACGAAGCGCGCCTGCGCTGGCAGTATCCCGACGCAGCCAGCACAGAGCTTCAACCGTTCCTGTATAGTTCTCCGGCCACAGTTGCAGCAGTGCCGTTCGGCGATCCCAATGCGCCCACCATGCGAGACGTTCTATACGTCGGAAACTCAGACGGTCGCGTCTATGCGCTCAATCTCCAGAACGCGGCGCTGCCGGACGACCAGAGGCTTCTGTGGCGAAGCGAGAATCTTGCGGGCAGCATCTTCAGTTCGCCAACTTTGACAAAGATAAACGACGTTGCGGCGCCTTTCACAAGCATCGACGCGATCGTGGTCGGCACCAACAGCGGCGAACTCTTCACCCTGTACGCCAACGACCGAATGAATCAGCTGAACACTTCGCGAAAGGCGTTTAAGCAATGGACCCTCATCGGCAATCAGATCCTCAGTTCGCCCGCCGTTGCAGGAGGCTTCCTGTACGTCGGCGATAACTCAGGATTCCTGTACGCCTTTAACGAGAGCGGCGGATACGACATCCCCGAACAGTGGCAGGACGAGATCCAAGTCATCGATCCAGGCGATACCGACGACCCGGTCTTCCCGAATATCAAGGTCTTGATTCTGAGCGACAGCGAAGCCGACCAGCAATACTACAACGACATCTTGGCCGGAAACGAAGTCCCTGATATCCTCCGCACGACGACTCGCCGAGCGTTCGAATGGGGAGAGAAGCTCTATGTCGTCTTTTACTGGACCCTCAATCAACCCCTGATAAGCGCGACGCAGTTCGAGGCTATCTACACGGGTCGAGGCACTACTTTCTCCGTTCGCGCCACGCCGAGAGTTTGGGTCGGCGACCCTAGCATCGGCATTGCCACCGCCGTCATTACGGTGCAGTGGAACGGCACCAACTACAGCCCGCCCGGATCCGACTATCTCTTCATGTTCCGCAAGCCGTTGACGACCGGCAACGTCGCACGAATGGGGCCGCAAACCGAAGACCTGAACGAGGAGACCGCCAATCAGATCGAACGGTTCGATTTCTCGGTCGGCAATCCGCTCTATCTGTCGGCTTTCGGTACTGTCGGCACGGGCGATGCGGCTGCTAACGCATTTAACGGCAACGGTGGGGCCTTGGTCAGCCTCTTTGCAGGGCTACTGGGAATCCCGATTTCCCATGGCCAATCCGCCTCACAGGCCTTCCAGGTAGGAGACCGCAGCAAGGTTACGGCCACATTGGGCCAAACATTGCCCGCGCGCGCCGTCTCCACCGACCTTGGATGGCAGGGGGGCGCGCTGTCCGTCCTAAATCCATTGCCTTGGGATCAGTTGCCCTTCAGCATCCCCAATGTCAGTCTGGACTACCCCGACATTCCGTCTCGACAGCTGAGCGCCCTCTTCCAAGGCGCGATCGACATGACCCGATCGGCGGCCCGATTGCGCGGCCCGCTGATCAACAGCGATGGTTCGGCCACAGTTCAGCCCGATCCGGTGATCGCTCAGATAGACGTGCCAAGGTTCCAGTCTGCCAACGAGCGCAGCGGCTTCTTGGCCACTGTTCGCGTCTACATCGATTCGACCAACAACGGACAACTGGACGGCCTAAACAACCTGGCCCAGACGCCGCCGCCGCTGAAGGTCGAAGCCTATCGCGAATTGACCGTGCAGATGACCGTGCCGGCTAACTATGCGATGGCCGTCGAGGAAGAAACCGTCGACCTAGGCAAGATGCCGGCCGGATTCGGCTATTCGTCCGCCGGGCCGAACGACAACAACAGCCCGTTCATGCCCATCCTCAACTTCCAGACCGGCCAGCGTTCGATCTTCTACGACAACTGGCGCCCGTTCACACTGAAAAACCTGGGCAACGTCAACCTCTATCGGCTGTTCCTGTCCAAGCAGTATCGCGACGCGGCCAATGCGGGCGTCTTCCCGCTTTACATGTACTCCGACACGGTCAGCCCCGAGTCGCCGATCAATATGGCGCACAACCTAGCGTCCAATCTCGACCCGCGGTTCTTCCCAATCTCCAACCGCTACTGGGGGCCTCAGCCGCAACAGCCTTATGCCACTTTGCACAAGGCGCGACCCGGCGACTATGCGCCAACCTACATGAGCCTGCCCGATCTGCCTTACGGGGTCGTCTGGGGCACGGGCGATCCGGTCTATCGACCGATGGTAGGATTGGGCGTACCGCCCTTTACCCCGGTTGGAACTTACAGCCAATTTGTCTATCCTTATATGTTGCCTGTCGGAACCGGTACGCCCGGTGTGATCGACTATAACTCGGCGACGGGGGCGTTTGGACAGCCTGTCGCCAATCCGACTTTGAGAGTGGTCGCCTCGGTTCGAGAAACGCGACTAACGGGCGGCACTAACGCGGGCCTGCTCAACCAGATCGACTTGCCACAGCCCCCCGGTTTCTCACAAACGCTCAGCAACTTCACGCCGACCGTCTTGCGCCGACCGACAAGCTTGGGCGGAGGACTGCTCATGGTCTGGAGCTCCAATCGACTAGGAGCCGCCACAACTCCAGGCACAGCCAGCTACCTGTTTAGTTCGCAGATCGGTTGGAATTCGAACAACCTCGCTTCTAGAGGTTGGGGCCTCTTCTCCAACAATCCGGGCGCATGGTGGCGTCCGGCCCTTGGCCCGTTTCCGGATCCAACGCTCGATCTATACGGCGGGGCAACGACCGAAGAGATGCGAACGGCCAGGCATGGCAATCCAGTGCTTCATGCCGATCTCACCGCTGGCGGCGCCGGAGACCCTTACGTTTTCTGGACTGCCACAGTGCTCAAAGAGGGCCGAAACTATCACCAACTATACGCGGCGCCTATGTTGGCGAACGCTGCATTTGGCAATCCGGTCGAACTGCCTACCGATCCATCGGTCGTCAAGGGTCGCCCAACCATCATGGAAGCCACCGGTTTTCCGCCAGGAGTACCCGCAACTTGGGTTTTCTACCCGGGTTCGACCGCTGGCCGTCGAGAGATTTACTACCTCTCGGCCAACGGACGGATGACAGACGGCAACTGGAACCGAGAGCGCAAGCTGACTATGTCGCGGGCCGTCAAGAATGTCGAATCGGTCAACCCGGTCTTTCGAACCGTTCGAGTCAACAATTCTATTCGCCACTATGTCGATGTCTTCTTCATCGGGTCGCTTAACGAGCGCAACGTAGGCGAACTGCTCTACAGTCGATATTCGGTCGACCGCGGCAATCTGCAGGGACCCAGCGTCATGGGTCGCCAAATAGACGAAGTTGCGCAGAAAGAGAAGGGCGAGAACGTTTATCGAACGCGACACTTGGATTGGACGTTCAACGATCCAAGCGACGGATGGGAAGACGATGACGTTGTGATCAAGATCAATGGCCAGATTGTAACCGCGGGCGATCCCGATGTAGACGAGCAAACGGGTCGGCTCTGGTACCGATACATTAGAAACGGGAGAGAAGTCGGTCTGATCGTTATCGATCCGCTAAGCGGCACCATCCGGTTTACCGATCAAGCGCCGCGCCTGTCCGATATCGTCTCGGTTACCTATTCGCCGAGAGTGCTGCGCATTGTCGATCTCTCGATCGCAGGCGACCATTCTCAACTCAACGCGTTCCTTCAGAGAGTCGAGAACCCAAGGCACAATCGCTTGGCGCCCGGCCAGTCGTTAGTGCGACGCCGCAATCCGGTCAACGGGAACATGGGCGCGAACGACATCATGCCGGTCGATCGTATTTGGATGTTCTACCGGCGCAGCTCAGGCTCCCCGTCGTCCGCCGGCAGCTACTTCTACAAGACCCTGCGCATGGGCATCCAACTCAACCGTCCGATCCTCGCGATCGTCAATTCTGGAGGCACGTTCCCGCTTCAGTCCGGAGCAACAAACGTGGCTGCAGGCGCCAACCACTTTACAATCCTAAACGGAGCGAACGACGTGCTTTACTACGAAGTCGATTGGGCGCGCGGGCGCGTCTACTTCACCGCCCTGGACGAATCGGTGCGACTGCGCGGGCGCGATGTGCCAGACCGCGTAACCGTCCGATATTTGGGCGACAACGGCCAGATACTTACCGAAACGCACGAAATCCGATGGCTCGAAGAAGCGACCTATACAGGTCAGCGCCCGGGGCCCCAATTTGAAACTCCGGTACCGATCGACCTCCCGATCAACGAAGCCACCCTCTGGGCCTCGCCCAACATCGAACTTCGACGAACGGGGCTTTCGACCGCGGCCGGACTGAACGACGAAGGCGTCTTCCTGTTCTGGGCTACCAGCCGAAACGGCGTGCCGGACATCTACGCGCAGATGCTCCAACCCCGCTTCTACTACGACAATCCAGATCAGGATGCCGATTGACGCGGACTTGAACCATTCCCGCCAAGTCTGCGTCAAAATCAGCAGGAAGCCGAACCTGCAAGCCGAAAATAGATTGGCAGGAACTCGGCGACCGACGCCGAAATGAAACCACAGATTGCGGGTAGAATCACTGGAACGGTCAACATGGCGAACGACGCGCCCATTAGCGTGCTCGTTCGTTTGCGACGACTGGCGACAAGGAGCGTCCTATAATGGCTAAAACGCCCAGTTCGACCTTGGGTATCGATATCGGCGCAAACACGATCAAAATCGTGGAGATCAAAGGCGGCAAGCCGCCCTCGCTGACCGCGGTCGCTATCGCGCCAACCCCGCCGAACTCTGTCGATTCCGGCGGCGTGCTCGATCACCAAGCCGTCGGCGCGGCGATCAAGAAAATGGTCGCGCAGGCTGGCTTCACTAGTAAAGCAGCCGTCGTGTCGATAGCGGGACAAAACTCCGTCGTCGTCCGAATCCTCGAAGTGCCCAAAATGGCGCCCGCCGAACTGAAGAAGCACATGGACTGGGAAGTTCAACGCAACATACCCTTCGCAGATGGGCGCGTCCACTCCGACTATTCCGTGGTCCCGCGCGAGTCGTTTGGCGCAGGAGACACCATCGACGTCGCCTTGGCCGTCGCACATCTGGATGCCGTCGACCGATTGGTCAGCGTAACGGACGCCGCCGGCCTGCAACCGTTCGCCATCGATGTCGAACCACTGGCGCTCGGTAGAAGCCTGTTGCTCTCCGATCCCGACCTGAAGGACAAAAACTGTATCATCGTCGGCATCGGCGCTCAAAGCACCTCCATCGACATCTTTAGCAAGGGCCTGCTCACTTTCCCCAGAATTTTGCCGACAGGCGGCGAAACGCTTACCCGAGCCATCGCCGACCGATTGATGGTGCCCGAATCGGAAGCAGACGAAACAAAACTTCAGTACGCACAGGTCATTCCTGGCCAAACGCCGACTACAACGTATTCGGCGCCCAGTTATAGCGGAGGCTTCGAGCCCGAAGCGACTATTCAGCCAACCGATTTCGAATCTCCGCCCATGACGAGCGATCCAGGCTTCTTTATGCCTACGGCAAGCGATGCAGAACCCTCGCCCTTTGCGGCGCCGTCCGAACCTGCTCCTGAAGCCTCGCCTTTTGCAGTGCCGGGCGAGCCGATCGACGTGCCGTCGCCCTTTTCTGCGGCAGAACCGACGCCAGAGCCGGAGCCAGAGGATCTTCCGCCGCCTGTGCCAACTTTCCCGTCCGAGCCAGCCGCGCCGGCAGTCGTTTCGGCCGACGAGGCAAAACGACAGTCGGTCTACCAGGCTATTTACCCCGTGCTTGAAGAAATCGTCAGCGAGCTTCGACGTTCGGTCGAATATTATCGAAGCCGGGCGCAAGACAACCAGATAGACTGCGTGATTTTGTGCGGAGGCACCTCCATCGTCCCCAACCTGGACCAACTCTTTAGCCAAGCGATCGGCATCCCGACTTTCATCGGCAACCCGGTCAAAAACCTGGCCGTCAATGTCCGCAAACAAGGCGGAGAATACGTGGCCGCGCACTCGCACGAACTGGCCGTCGCCATCGGACTGGCGCTGCACCCCTATAGCTCATAAGAGGAGAACCGAGAGAATATGAAACTCAACCTGCTTCCCGATTACGTGACCAAACGAAAGATCAACACCCAGGTCATGGTCGCCTTGGCGCTCGTCTGGCTGCTGGTCTCAGCCGGTTTGGGTTTCATGTACGTTCAAAAGAACAGCGAATTGGCACAACGAAAGGAAGATGCCGACCGCCTAAAGATCACTGCGGACAATGTCGATGCGATCGTTTCACAAGCTCGCTCCAAGGTTTCTGCAATCCAAGAGATCGTGGACCGAGTTCGGTTTATCGCCGATGCTGCAGCCTGGAACACAAAATACGCCGAACTCTACAACGAGATCCGTGCGTACACATCGCCAAGAGTTCGCTACGAGTCGATGAAAGTCAATCAAGGCAACACCTTGGAGATTACAGCCGTCGCCAAAACCATCCCCGATATCGGCCTTTACCTTCAAACAATGTACAACTGCCCAAGATTGGCGGCGGTCCAATTGGCCAGCAGCACGGAAGGCTATCGGCCGGCTGGGCAAGCAAGCGACACCGCACCAGGCGCCGCAGGCGGCTTTGGCGGCGGCGGCGGCGGAGCCGTGCGAGAAACCCAACAATCTGGCCCCATGCGAGCCGGCGTCTCGGGCGGCGGCGGCCCTGCTGGCGGTCCAGCGCCCAGCGCTCCGGGCGGCGGCCTGAGTTCGTTCACATCCGGAACCTCTGGCCAAGCGATGGAAATACTGCCGACCGGCGTTCGACGATTTCAGATCGTTTGCCTGCTGACGCAACCGATGACTCCGCCGGCTCCCCCAGGAACGCAGCCCGATCCGAACCAAATGGGCGGCGTGCCGGGCATGGGCAACGTGATGGCCGGAGGCGGTGGCGCTCCGCCAGCGGGAGCGGCTACTGCAGGCGGTGGCGACGTAGGGAACGAGGATGAATTCGAGGGCGGCCGCAGAGGCGGTGGAGGCTAATCATGAAAAACATCTCCCTTAACGTCATACTGGCAGCCGGAATCGTACTGATATTCCTGACCGCGTTCGGACTGTTCTGGGCGGGCATTCGACCGGTTCAAGCCGAGATCGACGACTACGACCGCTACATTGGAGAACTTCAAACCAAGGCCAACCAAGAGCCAGCGGCCAGAAGACTCCTGGCCGAAAGCGAGATGATCGTCGCCCTAGCTTCGCAGAGAGATATGGAACTGCGAGAACGCCGTATGCCCAAATCCACAATTAGCATGGGAGATCGCCTGCAAGCCTGGGTCTCTTACCACGACATGATTCGAGAAATCGGCAAGAAGATCGAGCATTGGCCCGCCAAGACCGGCGTAACCCTGTTGAGCGGGTTCGAACTGCCGCCGCCGCCAACCGATCCCAATGCGATCCCAACCAAACTGATCACCTTTGAAATCGGCGAAGTGAACGTAAGAGCCGCAACTTTCGAAAGATTGCTGAGCCACATGGCGGCATGGAATAGAGTGCCCAACCTGACCGTAGTAACCGATGGACTGGAAATCTCCGGCGTGTCGCCCGAGTTAATTGGGCGTTATACTATGAGGGCCTACGTCTTTCCTAAAGGCGAGGCTGGCGCTC